>DAOUAG010000229.1:0-10478 GCA_034433815.1 Dehalococcoidia bacterium
AATGGCCCGGGCGGCCGTCCCCATCCAGATGGCGGAGTATCCCCCCGAGGTGCCGATCTCGACGATGCGCCGGGGCCGGCAGGACAAAACGAGAATGTGCAGAAAACGCCCGACTTCGGGCGCAACCTGGCGCAACCGGATGGAACGCGGGACGCCCCGCTGGCGTTCAAGGGAGTCCCGCGCCTCCAGCCGCTGGAGGACGGCGCGCACGGCGGGGTCCATCATCAGCCAATGGTACGGCAGGGCGCGGGGTTCAGTCACCGACTGGCGTGGCGGGTCTTTCGTCCGGGCGCGGGCGGGGGCAGAGAGGCTGCCCGGGGCCTATGAGCAGAATTAGCAAAAACGGTTCGCAATTACCAAGGCGCCCAGCATTTCGTGGCCGCTGGGCGCCTCATTCCGTTCCTAAACACTGGCAGGGGCGGCAGGATTCGAACCCGCGACCTGCGGTTTTGGAGACCGCTGCTCTACCAGCTGAGCTACGCCCCTGCGCCAATTAACAGTATAGCAAGACGGCACCCGCCGAGGGAGTGCCCAAACCATCAGCCGATAGCCACCGCTAGGGCGATGGCCCTGTCCGGAAAGTTCGTGCAGATGCCATCTACCCCCAGCTCCATGACCCGCCGGATCTCCTCCTCAGGGTCGGCCGTCCACGTGTACACCGACAGGCCGTGCCTACGGGCATCCTGGACTATTTCCCTCGTCAGGCTGTAGCAGAAGACGCTGACTCCTTGCAGCCCCATCCGGACTGCCAGCCGCCTCATCTCCGGCCACTGGGGAACCGTTTGGGGGCCTATCAGCAGCGCGACCGGCAGCCCCGGTTCGGCGCGGCGCATCGACTCCAGCGCCTGGGGAAAGAAGGACCAGACCATCACGTCGTCCAAGGCCCCCGCGTCGCGCACTACGGCCGCCAGCCGTTCCTCTATCCCCGGCTGCTTGATCTCGGCTACGAGCATCGTCTTCCCCTTGGTGAGGGATAGCACGTCGCTGAGGGTGGGGGGCGGTTCGCCGCCCGCGTCCAGGGAACGCAGTTCCTCCAGTTGCAGATGGGCTACGGCTCCCTTGCCGTTGGTCGTGCGATCCACCGTCAGGTCGTGCATCAGCACCGGCACTCCATCCGCTGTACACTGGACATCCACCTCTATGCCATCGGCCCCGAAGGCCAGGGCGGCTTGCACGCCGGCTAGGGTGTTCTCCGGAGCGTGGCCGGCGCAAGCAGCGTGAGAGATTACGAGGGGTCGCACGGCGCAATTATACGCGATGGCCGCGGAAGATTAGAAAGAAGGGACGGGCCGAAAGGAGCCCGTCCCTCCGGGCAGAAGGGGGGCTGTTCCAGGGTCCGGTCAGGAGACCGGTTCTGGGCTGAAGGCGGCGATCATCTTGCGCCGCCGGTTCACGATCTCGCCCGCCATATCCCGCGCCAGGAGGGCCAACTCAAAGCGGCGCGGGGACCGGGCGTAGCCGCGCTTCATGTCGATCTGGCTGGCGATCTGGTGCAAGCTTTGGGCCATGTAGCGGATCGAGACCCGCCAGTCGATGGCGGGGTCGGACACCGCAGGGATGTTCAGGTCGCGGCAGAAGAAGTTGCAGGCGCGGTCGATCTCTGACTCCAGTTTCGAGGCCACCACCCTGTGCGCTGCCCTTTCCATCTCCTGGTTTTCCTCTGTCGTGGCGAAGAAGGGCAGCGACTGGGCAAGGCGGGTGCGGAGGCTGACGTCCGGTGTCTGGGCGTCCAGCTCAAGGTTGATGCGCCGCTGTTGGGCCAGGAAGAGGCTCAGAATGTAGACTTCGTCCTCCACTAGAGAGAGGCCCCGAGGTAGCACATCGATGACGGACTGGGCCCAGGACCGGACCTGGCGGTCGAGATCGCTGACCCTCTTCTGGACCCTTCTCAGGGTGCGCTCGTCGCGGGGGATGTACATACCCTCAAGCTGTCGCAGCAATGCCGTGGTCTCCTCTTCTTCTGAATAACCTGCCTTTGAACTCTCCAGAAGATATGAGGCCAGGCCGAAAAGGCCCGTTACCGCCGGCAGGTAGAAGGAAGGTAAAGCTTCGGTGACAGAGCGGCGCGCGTTCGCTGCCCGGAAGGTATGCTGTTAGAATGGGGACAACGGCGTCGAGATTGATTGGGGGTTGCCATGCCCGTTGATAGCTTCAAGTATCTTCCAGGGTCCATCGCTAACTACTATCGGAACCTGCCCGTCCAGCGGCTCGAGCCTGTTCCCTTCACGCCCTTGGCCAAGCCTCTGAGCCAGTGCCGCGTGGCCCTGGTGACGACGGCCGGCGTCTTCAACCGCGACACAGACCCGCCCTTCGATGTCGAGCGCGAGAAACGCGAGCCCCTCTGGGGCGACCCTACTTACCGGCGTATACCGCGGGGCATCAAGCAGGAGCAGGTGGGTGTGGCGCACCTGCACATCAACCCGCGGGACATCCTCCTGGATGTCAACGTTACGCTGCCCATCCACCGTTTTCTGGAGCTCGAGGCCGAGGGCGTCATCGGGTCCCTGGCGCCTACGAACTACTCCTTCATGGGCTACCAGACCAACAACGCGGAGTGGCGGGAACGCTACGCACCCGAGGTGGCGGGACTCATGAAGGACGAGGCCGTCGACGCCGTGCTCCTCACCCCGGCCTGACCGGACTGCTGCCGCAATGTGCCCGTGCTGGCACACGTATTCGAGAAGTCGGGCCTCAGCACCGTCATCGTGACGGGCATGCCTTGGTGGTGCGAGAGGCTAGGGGCGCCCCGCACCCTCGGCGTCGAGTTCCCTTACGGCCACTACATAGGCCCTCCCAACGACCGGGAAACCCAGATGTCGGTCATCAGGGCGGCCCTGGCGCTACTGGCCGAGGCCCAGGGCCCCGGCGAGATGAGGGAGCTGGACGTCCCGTGGCCGCAGCCCCTGGACGAGGCCAAGCGCGACTGGCAGCCGCTGGAGCCATCCCCCATCATCAAGATGATGCTGGAGCAGCGGGCCAAGGCCGCCCAAGAGCGCCGCGGAGGGGAGTGACAGCGCCAGCAGCGGCCGCCATCCGCTTCCCCGAGGGCTTCCTCTGGGGCACCGCCACCTCCGCCTATCAGGTCGAAGGCGGCAACACGAACAACCAGTGGTGGGCGTGGGAGCAGGAAGGGGGCCACATCCGCGACGGCTCGATCTGCGGCGTAGCCTGCGATCACTACCGGCGCTTCCAGGAGGACTTCGCCCTGATGCGATCCCTGGGCCACAATGCCCATCGTTTCTCCATCGAGTGGAGTCGCGTCGAGCCGGCCGAGGGCCGCTGGGACGAACGGGAGGTAGAGCACTACCGCAGGGTGGTGGAGTGCCTTCGGGAGCATGGGATGACGCCGCTAGTCACCCTTCACCACTTTACCGATCCCCTCTGGTTCGATGCCCGAGGCGGCTGGACCCGCGCCGACGCGCCGGACTACTTGGCCCGCTACGCCGCTCGCATGGCGAAGGCCCTCGGAGACGCCGTGCCGGTCTGGCTGACCATCAACGAACCCTCTGTCGTGCCCATGGCCGGCTTCCTGTTGGGAGAGTTCCCGCCCCAGAAGAGAGATTTGGCCCTGGCCATGGCGGTGGCCCGCAATTTTCTCGTGGCCATGGGGCGGATGCACCACGCCATCAAGGATGCTGCGCCCCATAACCCGCTGGTGGGCCCGGTGATCAACATGACGTATGTGCAGCCCGCCAGCGCTTCGGAGCCTGACCGGAGGGCGGCACGGCTGGTAGACTCCTTCATCAACGGCGTCTGGCTGGATGCCTTTCGGGACGGCGTCATCGGACCGCCCATCGGCAGCGGCGAGACGCTGCCTGAGCTCGAGGGCGCCTGGGACTTCGTGGGCGTGAACTACTACTCCCGCACGGTGGTGCGTGCCGGCGGTCCTCCGGCGGGGGTGGAAGTTGTCCCACCGGGGCCCGGCGCAGAGACCAGCACCATGGGTTGGGAGGTGTACCCGGAAGGCTTTTACCACTGCCTGCTGCGGGCGGGATCCTGCGGCGTGCCCGTGTACATAACCGAGAACGGCATCGGCACCGAAGACGACGGGCAGCGCTGCCGGTACATCGTGCGCCACCTGGCGCAAGCGCACCGGGCCGTGGAGGACGGCGTGGATATCCGCAGCTATCTGCACTGGACGTTCCAGGACAACTTCGAGTGGACGCTGGGCTACGGCCAAAAGTTTGGCCTCGTCGAGCGGCCGCTGCCGTCGCTGGACCGCATCCCCAAGCCCAGCGCCTACGTGTTTCGGGATATCGCGCGGGCCAACGGGGTGCCGGCCGCCCTGGTGAGCCGCTACCTTAGCGCGTAGGCGCTATCGGGGCGGGGTCCCGTGCGGCGCGCGGCTTGCGGGCCGCTGCGCGCTGGCCCTACTGGGCCAAGGCCGTCTGGATAGCCGCGGCGAACTGGTCCACGGTCTTGCCGTTGACCTCGGCCGCGAAGGGGTTCATCTCCAGCGCCTGCACTTTGCCGGCCGCATCCACGAGATATTCCCCGCTGAAGCTCTACACCCCGTATGATTTGGTGCGCTCGTCATACTCCAGGAAGAGGACGGCGCGGTCGCCGGGCAGCAGGAGGGGCGCGTTCTCCTCATAGCCCAGTATGACCTCCTCCCAGGTGCCTGCCGGTTCGGGCCCGCCCCCCATCGGGATCTCGAGAGTGGGGCTGGTGGAGCCCTTTAGGGTCCTCTCGATCTTCAGCGTGACGCGGGCTCCGAGCACAGCATCGGAATCGAAGCGAACGGCAGAAGCCGTGGCCAGCACCACCAGGTCGGCGTGGTCCAGGGCCGCGCTGAGAGTAGGCTGTGGCGGATCATAAAGGGAGTTGCCGGGGTAGCGAGGCAGGGGCCGCAGGTTGTAGGGCGGGGAGCTGAACTGGGTTCTCCACTGGGCGAGTTTGGAGAAGAAGGCGTCGCTGGCGCCCTGGATGGCGGCGTCGCACTCCTGGTCCGTCAGGCTGTCGCAGATGTCCGCTGTCGGCGAGGGATGAGGGTCGTGGGCGCCGGCCCACCGGAGGACGCCGAAGGCCAGGATGCCGGCTGCCAGGATCGCCCCTGTGCCCGCGAGCCAAACCCTTCTTCTCATGGCCTGTGCCCCGCAATCGATTGTAGCCCGCGCGTCAACCCCCTTCGGGGGAAACGGCGGGGGCCTCTGGGGGGATAGAATAGCGGCAATAAGACGGTGCGAGAGTTTGCGGCGCCGCGGGCCTTAGCTGCCCATGGGCTGGCGGATGCAAACGATGGAACAGTCGCGCCCGTGGATCGCCTCGGCCTTGGCGATGGCCTCTTCCACCGTCGCCGTGGGGATGAATCCTAGGCGGCGGGGCACGGCGGGGTCCTGCGCCCCGGCAACGAAGACGCGCCCGGCGTGGCGCAGCCGTTTCAGGGGGTGCGTAGCCAGGATGGCGTGGATGGGGTGGAAGGCCACCCCGAAGCGATATCGCTCGATGTACTCCGCCCGCGTCGCAAACTCCTCGCCGAACCGGGCGCTGATCTGGTACGGGTCGAGGGTCTGAGGCAGGACCCGATCCCACACCTCCTTGTAGGCCGGGTGGTGTTCCATGTCCCACTCCTCCGGACAGGGGGTGGTGATGATGACGGAGCAGCCGGGCTTCCCCAGAGCCTCGATGTAACCCCCGAAGTAGCCCAGCGCTGAGGAGATGAGGGTGAGAATAGGGTTCATCCGGGCGAAGGTGGCGTAGGGGCTCCAGTTGATGACGCCGTAGACCACTACGTCCGCCGGCTGGGCCTGCGAGCGGCGCGGCGGGTGCATGGCGGCCAGCACCTCCAGGGCGGCGGCGCGGCACTCGTCGACGCCCCCGGCCCAAATGCGGCCGGCCTGAGCGGGGTTGGCCAGGACGGTCTCGATCTTGAACACTCGCTTGCCCAGCTTGGCCTCCAGGTAACGGCCCTGCTCCTCGAAGACGTGGTGCATCCGGTTGCCGCGCACCGACATGGACATGCCGTCGGGGGTGTGCGTGTGGCGGATGGAGCGCCAGTTGGACAGGCCGACGCATACAGACTTCCAGCCGCCGTTGAAGCCCATGTGGTTGGCGGCGTTGACATACACCGTCAAATCTGACTCCACCACCAGCCGGTGCACATCGACGTCGTACCCGTTCTCCGTCTCTCCCAGATGAACCATGTTCTCGGGGTCTTCAGCGTCGTGGCACTGGAGCCGGTCGCCGAACCTGTCGACGAGACTCTGGCCGATGATGCGGGCCAGCTCCTCCCGCGTCCATTTGCGGTGCAGGGCGTTGGCGCAGACCAGCCGCACGTTCTCCTCGGGTACCCCGGCCTCGGCCAGCTCGGAAAGCACCGCCTCGATGGCTAGTCGCCGGACCGGCCCGAAAGACGGCGCAGTGGGGTCGTCGAAGGCGATGAGGACGCGTGCCCCTGGCCTCACCAGATCCCGGATTCGGGGCATTCCCAACGGCTGGGCCAGGGCCTCCCGAAGAGCGGCGGCCTCGTCGGCCAGCGGCGGAAGGCGCGGCCTATCGCCATCGCCCCCGCCCACGAAAACCGTGCGCTCGGGCATCTGCACGCGCACGATGGAGTCGCCGCTGGGCAACGTCACCTCGGGCATCGCGCGGCGATTATAGCATGGCGGAAGGCAGCGGGGCGCCGGCGTAGAGGCGGGAGTTACGCCGGGTGGGCGGCCGTACTGCGGGCCCGTGCGTGGGCCGCGTGTTCCCTCATGACGAGCCAGGCCATCATCAGGGGGACCGCCAGGATGGCCAGCCCTGCGAACTCCCAGTGGTCGTAGGCTGCGGCTGCCATGAGGGCGATGAGGCCCAGGATGATGTAGTGGGGGAGCACCCAGAGGAACGCGGAACTCCACGTCTCCAGCCAGCGGCGGCGGCGTTCCAGGGCGATGGCCGTGGTGACCAGGCCTGAGTTCACCGCGAAGGCCGCGGCGCTGGCTGCGATGGCGGGTGCGATGAGGGTGCTCCAATCGGCTGGGTCTGGCGATGCATCGAAGGCGTAGATGGCGCCCACGGCAGCCGCGCCGCTGAGGAGAAGCGCACCGGCGTTGAACGCCGCCTTCATAATGGGCTTCCGGTGTACGGCGAAGTCGGCTCCAGCGCAGGCCAGGGCCACCGCGGCCGCCCCTGTCAGGCCGCTGTAAACGCCCGCCGCGATGATCAGGCCCATGCCGGCTGAAACGCGGCTGCCGTGGAACGCGGGGAAGTCGATGGCTTCTGCCGCTGCCACGGCGGCGCACATGACGGCCAAGTAGCCCACGTCCTCTTGGTGCCAGGCGGCGACGGCCCCTCCAACTACTCCGGCGCCGGCCAGGGCAACCGCGGCGACCCACGTCATCAGGGGTCGGTTCCTCATCCCTCCACCTCCAGCCCAGCCGCCTCGGCGATGGCGCGCTTGAGGGACTCGCTCATTCCGCCGGCGCCAATAGAGGCGGGCGCCCCGGCCCTGGCGCTGCCGCCCTGGTGCCCAACGTAACGGCTCTGGTAGACCCGCAGGAAGGCGCGGACGCAGGCCGGATCGAACTGGCTGCCGCTGTTGCGGAGGATCTCGGCCAACGCCTCCTCGGGCGGCATGGCTGCCCGGTAGGGCCGGTCCGAGGTCATGGCGTCGAAGGAGTCAGCGATGGCGAAGATGCGGGCGCCCAGGGGGATCTCTTCGCCCGCTAGGCCCCGCGGGTAGCCGGTGCCATCGAAACGCTCGTGGTGGCTCAGGACGATCTCGCTGGCTGGCCTTAAGAAATCGACCGAGGACAGGATGTCGTGGCCCAGCAACGGGTGCTGTCGCATCGACTCCCACTCGTCCGGCGTCAAGGGACCCGGTTTGCACAGCACCTCGTCGCGGATAGCGATCTTGCCTACGTCGTGCAGAAGAGCGGCCCAGGAGATGTGGCGCCAATCCTCGGTACCAGGCTCCAAGCCCATCTCAGCGGCGATAGCCATGGTGAGCTCCGCCACTCTCTCCGAATGGCCGGCCGTCTCCTTGTCCCGGGCATCCAGGGCCGCGACCAGGGAGCGGAGGGTGCCGTCGTAGGCCTGACCCAAACGCTCCATCGCCTCGGTCACCTGGGCGTGGGCCTCTTGCAGGCTTTGGTGTGCCTTTCGCAGCTCCATGACGCTCTTGGTGGTCTTGTCTACGTACTGCTTGAGGCTCAGGCGCATCATAGCGGGCGGCGCCAAGAAGGCGGCGATGCCCCACAAGCCCATGGCGGCCTGGGCGGTCGCCATGGCCAGGCCGAGGCCTCCCAGCACGAGGTAGTGGGGCCAGAGCCAGGTGAAGTGTTCAGACCAGACCTGGCGGACGCCCCTGTCGCTGGAGACCGCTATGGCGGCGGCCACCAGTATGCTGTTGACCGCGAAATTGATCCCGGCGGCCACCAGCGCCGGGCCCAGCACCTCGGGCCAGCGGGCCAGGTCCGCGGTTTGGCCGAAGATGCGGAAGGCACCATAGCTGGCGGCGCCGGCCAGCATGAGAGCGCCGCAGTTGTAGGCGGTCTTGTACAGCGGGCGTCCCGGCGCCGAGACCAGCATGGCGGCCGGCACCACGATGGCCAGCCCCGTCATGCCCGCGATGAGTAAGGAGGAGAAGATGGGCACGAAGGCCAGGGAGACTCGGCTGTCGCCGTACAAGCTCAGATCGAAGCGCTCGGCTATGACAGCCAGCGCCGCAAGGAGCAGCAACGCCTGCCATTCCGTCAGGTCTGGCCGGAGGAGGCCGTAGGCGATGAGGGCGGCGCCAGCCATCACCACGGGAGTAACCAGGCACCAGAGCTCTAGGCAGGGCGCCTGGCCGCCGCGCCGGCAGGCGGGCCGAAAAGCCCCCCGGAACCCTGCCATTGCGGCCTTCATCTCCTGCCTCTCAACCCCATGCGACGCCGGACACGGCTACTCGGGCACCATGTCCCACTTGATGGCGTCCCATTTGATAGCGTCCCACTTGATGGCGTCCCACTTGATCGAAGACCAGGTAATGGCCGACCAGGTGATGGCGTCCCACTTGATGCCCGACCAATCGAGGTCATCGAGTCCGTTGCCCTGCCCGCCAATAGCATTCACGTCGAACCCGATGGCGCTGCTGGTGGCGGCTTGATCGGCACTGCCGGCTACGAAGGCTACCACGCCCGCCTTCAGCATGGGGGCCAAGGCTGTGCTGGGCGCGATGCCCACATCGGCGTTGCAGGCCGGCGCTGACAAATTGGAGGCCGCGCCGGCCCGGGGCACCTTCCATGTCTGGTAGGGCTTGGTGAGGGCCCTTGATGTCGAGACGAGGGTGCACTTCAGCTCCCCAGGCTTCCAGTCGGGGTGGCGCTCCAGGACGAGAGCCGCCACGCCGGACATCACGCCCGCCGCCATCGAGGTTCCGCTGAGGCTGAAGTAATTGGTGTCGACGATCTTGGCGGGGTAGGCGGCATATAGGTAGCTGCTCGGGTCAATGGCAGAGACGATGGAGCGGCCTGGCGTCAGCAGCTCCGGTTTGGCGAAGCCGTCCTGAGTAGTGCCGTAGCTGGACCACGGAGTTGGCACGTCGTCCCCGTAGTTGGTGGTGGCCTTGTCATCGATGGCTCCCACCGTCATGACGAAGGGGTCGTTGGCCGGAGGGTAGAAGACAGCATCAGGCGCTCCACCCAAGTTTCCGGCGGCCACCACCACGAAGACCCCTTTGAACCAGAGGGATTCTACGGCGGCGTCCAAGGGGCTAGAGCGATAGCTCTCCGGGACCGACGAATGGAGCGAAAGGTTGACGACGCGGATGTTGTACTGGGCCTGGTTCTCGTACACCCACTGGAGGCCAGCGATGGCGTCGGCGATGGTCGAGAGGCCGGCGTCGTCGGCGATCTTGACGTTGATGAGGTTTGCCTCCGGGGCGATGCCCACGTACTTGCCCTTCGGCTTGAAGCCGCCGACGATGCCAGCGACGTGGGTCCCGTGGCCGAAGCCGTCACGCGCCCCGCTGGCCCTTGGGTTCACGGCCACCTCGGCTACGACGCGGGTCCTGCCTTTCTGGTCTGTGAAGTCGGCCCGGTCCTTGGGAGAGATGCCTGTGTCCACGACGGCCACTGTGACACCGGCGCCCGTGTAGCCCTTGGACCAGGGGTCGTTGGCGTTGACGGAGATGGGGTAGGTGGTGGACAGGGCCTTGGTGTCCACGTTGACGGTGCCCGTGGACTGAACCGGCGCGTCGAGGCTGAGGAAGGCCACGCTAGGGCTGCCGGCGACGGCAGGAATCGATGCAATGGGTAGCTCCGCCTCGACGGCCGAAACGATGGTGAACTGCCGCCCGGCGCGGCCGCCCGCGGATTCGATGGCCTGAACAGCGGCCGCCGTGTCGCCTGTAGCCCGGACCACCACCGGCACCGGCTGCCCAGGGTGGCTGCGGGCCCAATCGTAGATCGCCGGGTGTACGTTGTCTGGGGTCGACAGGGAGGTGCGGCCGGACGCCGCCACCAAGAGGAGGGCGATGGCTAGAGCCGGAATGGCCCAACGGTGCCAGCGCCTGC
>DAOUAG010000230.1:0-3429 GCA_034433815.1 Dehalococcoidia bacterium
CTGTGCGCCAGCGTCTGCCCGATGCCTTCGTCTGCGGGCGAGTAGTGCGGGGTGGCGGGGTACAATGGGGCCGATGAGGCGCATGGCACCGGCGCAAGGGCGGTGAGCGCGGGCGCCATGGCGGTGGGGTCTCGAAGGCTCCTCGCGGCTTGCGCCAGCCGCTAGCCCGGGTGCCGCCCAGACGAAAGCACCATACGTCGCGACAATGTCTCCGCGGGAGGAAGGATGAAAGGACGGGAGCAAGCTCTAGACGACCTGGTCGTCTTTTGCGTGCGCGAGATAATCCGAGCCGGCGAGGAGTGCACATTCGAGCGTCTTGTCTACGAGTGCTTCACCCGCTTTCCGGATTCCTTCTCCCTGATTCGCTACCCTGAGTGGCCCGACTCGGCACGCGTCAACAAATGTTGGCTTAGATGCCGAACCGACAAGGGTTGGATCGTTGGAAGCGTGAAGGAGGGTTTTCGGCTTACGCCCGCTGGCGAACGTGTTGCAGAGAAGGTGGCTAAACAACTGGAGAATACTGATGGCTCTCGTCGTCCGGCCCAACCGCCGGCAGCCTTCAGGGAGCGGTACGAAGCCATGCTTGCGCGAGTTCGGCGCTCCCCGGTGTTCGCCAGATTCTTGGAGTCGCGTAATGAGTTTGCGGCGAGCGACATGGAACTACGGCAAATGCTGGGGGCAACGCTGGAAACCCCGCTGAGAGTCCTGAGGCAGAATTTGCACGCCTATCGGGCGGCTGCGGAGGCCTATTCGGCGAAGGAAGTGCTTGAATTTCTTGCCGAATGTGAGAAAATGATTGTCCGCAAGGCTCAGTAGGGAGGAAGCCCATGGGGGGCCCGGCGGAGGGGGATGTTCGCCCGCTTCCCATTGATCCCAACATAGTTCCTCAACAGGCTCAGCAGACCATTAAGAGCGTCGTCGAGGCGGTAGTGGAGCTTGTGACCAATAGCGACGACAGCTATCGACGGCTGGAGGAGTCCGGCGTGCGTGTGGACGGCACAATTGACGTCCACGTCATTCGGGAGAAGGGAGGAGCGTGCCGGCTCCTTGAAGTTCGAGACAGGGCTGAGGGGATGGACTGGGAGCAGTTGGAGAAGGCAGTCACATTTGGGGCGCAGTCCAGCGGGTTCGCTGAAGGGCGAAGCGTTCGCGGCCTCTTCGGGCGCGGACTCAAGGAAGCAATCATCGCCTTGGGCGCTGGCGAAGTGCACACCGTGCGCAGTGGTAGGGAGAGCGCAGTCAGGATTTTCGTGGAAGGTGGGCAACCCCGCTACGAGGTTCTGAAAATCGAGCGCGATGCATCGGGGCAGCCGCAGGGGACGTGTGTGACCGTCGAGGTCCAGAAAGACAAGGTGCAATGCCCAAAGTTTGATGTGCTTTTTCGCCAACTGAGCTACCACTTCGCCCTCAGAGAGATAGTCCAGAATCGAACAGTCAATCTCATCATGGATGATGGTGGACTAAGACGAAGCCGCCGCCTCACGTTCCAGCCGCCGGCGGGCAAAGAGGTGTTTTCCGGGGCGATTGAGGTGGGCGGTTTCGGCGAAGCGGAGGTATCGATATACGAAGCTGATACAAAACTGGAGTTCCGGCCCTTTGATCCTGGCTCTGAGGCAGGGATCCTGGTCAAGACTGGTGGGTTTGCGGTGGATAGCCGGCTATTCGGGTTCGAAAATGAGGAGGCAGCGCACTACTTCTTCGGGACGGTGGATTGCCCAGGCATAGCCGAATGCGTCAGGGCGCGCGACTTCGGCGTACTGAATTCGAACCGAAGCGGCCTGGATTGGCGAGATGCAAGATGCAGGGAGCTGGACAGAGCGGTGAAGGATATCCTGCGCCCACTCGTTGAGCGTAAGCGCAAGCAGCTGGCGAGCGGTACCGACCGTCCCGTGCGTGAGGAGTACAAGCGCAAGCTGAACGAGGTATGCCGACTCCTGAACTCGCTCGCGCGGTCGGAACTGGAGGATCTGCCGGATTGGGGGGGCCGGGGCGAATCAGATGTAACGACCTTGATCATAAGGCCGGAAACCGGCTATGCCGATCCCAATGTGCCCCGCACCTTTTCCGTCTATCTTCCCGCCACACGCGTCGACGGGACGCCGGTTGTCGCCCTCGAGCTGATTGACGTAAGGGGGAACGTGTCCCTTAGCCAGGACTCGATCACCCTCGCTGAAGGCGTGGGAAGGCCGGAGCTCTGGAGCGGCCGCTTTGAGGTTATTGGCCGCAGCTATGGGGATGAGGCGTGGATTAGGGCGTCCTTCGAAGATCTTGAAGATATGGCCCAGTTCAGCGTGCGTGCTCCCGGAAAGAGGCCGAGAGGCGAACTTACTGGGAGGAGCCGAGGCCTATTCCGCGAGATCGAGTTTTCGGACGAGCCGCAACCGACGCAGCGGGTCTCTTTCACGGACGGCATCATCCGGGTATATGTGCGTTTCCCGGCGGTATCGCGCTACTTAAAGAGCGGCGGGGAGGGGATGGACTCCGAGCAAGGAAGCGTCATGCTCGCCGAGCTGGTGGCAGAGGCCTTTACTCGCGAGGTTGCCAGGAGACGGGTGGAGACCGTGGCTCCGCCCGTGAGGGGAAGCGAGATCGATAACTACAACAGCGAGGTCAATCAACTTCTAGCGAAATACCTTGAACACATCCATAGCGCTCTCGTTGTATAGGCCATTGCCCTCGTGGGGCTTCTTCTGGTAAGGTCCTCGGGACCAAACCGTTAATGCCAGGACGTCAGCAACCAAAGGAGGCGTACCATGGGCATCGATGTGATGATCGTGGGCCCCGCGGAGGCGATGGCTTCCAGGCCCAGCGACGAGATGTTAGGGTGGCTTGAGGAACGCTTCGAGGATTACAGCATCAGGTACGGCTACATAGTGCTCGATGAGGATGCGGCGCTCGAGTTGGCTGCGAGGTTTGCGAGGGATGCGGTCGGCGCCATGCTCTTGCGAAAGATTACGGAGATGCGGGAACAGGGCGGCCGCCCGCCTTACGTCATCGAGTTAATGGTCGGTTGGTGACGCTCGCTGACGCCGCTGCTGCGGCTTGCGCCCCCACCCGCTACAATAGGGCCGTGATGCCCGCCTGCCACCCATTGGCCCGAGGCTGAGCGGCCGTGCCAGCCGCCCTCATATCCGTCTACGATAAGACGGGAGTCCAGGAGTTCGCCCTGGCCATCGCCGAACTGGGCTTCGATATCTACTCCACGGGCGGCACCCAGAGGGCCCTGGCCGAGACCGGCCTCCCCGTCCACTCCGTCTCCTCCCTCACCGGCTTCCCCGAAATCCTCGATGGCCGCGTCAAGACCCTCCACCCCATCGTCCACGCCGGTATCCTCGCCCGGCGCGATAAGCCCGAACACATGGAGGAGCTGGAACGCAGCGAGATACCGCCCATCGACCTCGTCTGCGCCAACCTCTACCCCTTCCGCCA
>DAOUAG010000231.1:0-22736 GCA_034433815.1 Dehalococcoidia bacterium
CCAGAGCAGTACAACATGCCTATCGAAGACCTCCAGCTCTCGATGCGGGCCTACAACTGCCTGCGCCGCAGCGGCCTGATGACGGTGGGCCAGGTGCTGGAGAAGAGCGAGGAGGAGCTGCTGGCGTTGCGCAACTTCGGGCGCAAGTCCTATGACGAGCTGCGGGACCGGTTGGACGAGATGGGCCTCTTGCCTAAAGACCGGGGCGAAGAGGTGCTCCCCGAGGCGCCACCCCTGGGTGATGAGGAGGCCCCGCCGCTTCCGCGGCAGCAGCCGGAGCCGGTGGCTGAGAAGGAGCCGGAGGCGCAGGGGCCCGCGGCTCCCGAAGCAGAGGCTGCGCATCCCAAGGCGCCCAAGGCAAAAGCTAAGGGGAAGGCGCCCGTTATCCCCGCTGCCGAGGGGGATGAGGAGATCCCGGAGTGGAAGCGCGCCCTCTTGGCCCTTACCGCCGAGTCTGAGCAGGAGGAATCCTAGGCGTGGCGCATCGCATAGACGGCAGAAAGTTGGGAAGGCCGACCGATCACCGGCTGGCTTTGTTCCGGAATCTGGTCACCGACCTCCTGAAATACGAGAAGATCATCACGACCGAGGCCAAGGCCAAGGAAGTAAAGGGGCTCGCCGAGAAGATTATCACTCTGGGCAAGCGGGGCGACCTTCACGCCCGGCGACAGGCGATGCGTTTCGTCTACGACAAGAATGTGGTGGAAAAGGTCTTCAATGAGCTAGCACCCCGCTACGCGGATCGCCCGGGCGGCTACAGCCGGCTGATCAAGATCGGCCCGCGGCTGGGCGACGGTGCGGCCATGGCGCAGCTCCAACTGGTGGAGGAGGAAGAGTAAGCCCCCCGGATGGGGATTCACAACGGATGAGACCGGACGCTCCTGTGCGCCGGATCGCGCTTCTCGTCGAGTACGAGGGAACGGCGTACGGAGGGTCCCAGTACCAGAAGAACGCACCTACGGTGCAGGGCGCGCTGGAGCGGGCCCTCAGCAGATTAACAGACGAACCGATAAGGGTGGCCCTCGCCGGGCGTACCGACGCAGGGGTGCATGCCCGAGGCCAGGTGGCCTCGTTCCTAACCACCTCGCGGCGGTCGCTGGAAGTGCTGGTGCGGGCCGTGAACGCGCACCTGCCGGCCGACATCTCCGTCCGTGCCGGGGCGGAGGTGCCGCGAGACTTCAACCCGCGGCGCCAGGCCATCAGCCGGTGGTACCGGTATAGCCTACAGGCGGGCGGGCAGCGCCCGGCCCTTTACAGGCGCCTTCTCTGGCACGTGCCGGTCAGGCTGGATCTGGAGTCGATGGCGCTGGCGGCACAGGCTTTGGTCGGGCGGCACGACTTCGCTGCCTTCACCACCCCGTCGGAGGCGCGACGGCGCAACACCCAGCGCATCGTTACGCAGGCGGCTCTGAGCTGGCGGGGGAGACAGGTGAGCTTCGATATCGAGGCCAACGCTTTCCTTCCCCACATGGTGCGTCGCATAATGGGTACGCTGGTGGAGGTCGGCCGGGGTAAACGGAGCGTCGAGGAGTTTCGGGCGCTGGTCGCGGAACCGCGGCCGGGAGCGGCGGCGGCCACGGCTCCAGCGCGGGGGCTCTGCCTCATGAAGGTTCGTTACGAGAGTGGGTTGTTCGATGAAGAAACAGATGAAGACATACAGCCTTAAGGCGGGCGAGATCCGCAAGGACTGGCACGTGGTGGATGCCGACGGCCTCACCCTCGGTCGCCTAGCCTCCAGAGTGGCCACGCTGCTCATGGGTAAGCACAAGCCAGAGTACTCGCCCCATCTGGATATGGGGGACTTCGTAGTGGTGGTGAACGCGGCCAAGGTTCGGGTGACCGGTCGCAAGCTCGAGGGGAAGGTTTACTACCGTCATTCGGGATACATGGGGGGGCTCAAAGAGACCACCCTGGGCGACCTCCTACAGCGGCACCCCGAAAGGGTCGTCGAGTACGCCGTACGGGGTATGCTGCCCAAGACGCGACTGGGCAGGGCCATGCTTCGGCATCTAAAGGTCTACGCCGGCCCTGAGCATCCCCACGTGGCCCAGGTCAACGCATCGAAGAAGCGCCAGGCTGGGCCTCTACCGCAACCTCTGGCTGAGTTGACATCGGCAGGCGCAACGGAGAAGAAGCTATGACACAGGAGACCACCGTACGGACCGGGCAGTACTACTACGGCACAGGCCGCCGGAAGTCGGCTGTCGCCCGGGTACGCCTGTATTCGGGCACGGGCGAGATCAGGGTGAATGGCAAGCCCTACATGGAACTCTTCACTCGCCTGGTGCACAGGAACAGGATTCAACTGCCCTTCCAGGTGGCGGGCGTGGCGGGCACCTTTGACGTCGAGGCTAAGGTGGCCGGCGGTGGGATCAGTGCGTGGGCGGATGCCATCGCCCACGGCGCCGCCAGGGCCCTAACGGTTTTCGACCCCGGTTTGAAGCCAGCGCTGCGCAAGGCGGGTTTGCTAACCAGGGATCCCAGGGTCAAGGAGCGCAAGAAGCCTGGCCTCAAGCGCGCCCGCAAGGCTCCCCAGTACACCAAGCGCTAACGATCCCCAGGGCCGGGGTCCCGCAAGGAAAAGTCCGTCGCCCTACTTCTGCTGGGCCAGCCAGGCCTTGAGCTCGTCGATGACCGTCGTTGGCGTGGGGTCCACGCCGTACAGGAAGGCGAGATAGGCGCTAACGTAGTCCCCGAAGTAGATCAGGCTCATCATTTGGGCTAGGGCGCTGCGGCCCTGGGATGCTACCTCGGCGCTGTCTACGCCAGCGTCAGTCAGCAGCCGCTGGGTGAAGTCGTATCGCAAGAGCACCCGCGGGTGGATGAGGTCGGCCGAGCGCAGGAAGACCACGGTGATGCGCTTGGCGATGGCCTCTGGCAGGCGGTAGCCGATGATGGCGTTGTGGTGCAGCTCTGGCAGCTCCTCGTAGAAGCACCAGACCTTGCCCGATTCGTTCAATTGGGTCTTCCAGCGGTGCGCCACCTCCGTAAGCGGCCCCGCGCCGTAGATCACCGGCAGCCTGTCGTGCAGACGTTGGGCCAGTTGTTTAGCGGGGTTGCTGGCGGCGGGCACATCTTCCCCGATACGCTCCCGCATGGATTGCATGAGGGATACGGCCTCTGCCACTTCGTCTACTATCCCCTGCGTAAGGCCCAACCGGGCGCTGACGGCCAGAAGGGGCATGAGGCTCCAGCCCAGGGCGGACCGGGGCTCGCCGGCGTACTCATATGTGAAGACGGGGATGCCGTTGGCCCGGGCCAAGGTCAGGAGCCGCCCGCCGGCGGTGATCGCCAGCTTCTTGGCCTGGGTTGGCAGCGCCTGCTGGAAGGCCGATAGCGTCTCCTCCGTATTGCCGCTAAAGCTGGAGGCGACCACCAGCGTGCGGCTGTCTACGAAGGGCGGTAAGTCGTACTGGCGGACGTTGAAGACGGGGACCCCGGACTCTCGTTGGAGTAGAACGCGCCAGAGGTCGCCGGCGATGGCGGAGCCGCCCATGCCCAAAATCACTATGCGGTGGATGTCCGCGTAGTCTGCCGGCAGGTCCAGGGCCTGGGCGGCCTCCCACGCCTCCTGGCACTGCTCAGGCAGGCCCCGGACAGAGTTAATCATTCCCCCGGGATCGAGTTGCTCCCAGGCGCTCTTGTCATCGAGGATGGAATCTGTCATACCCCCGTTAACTCCTTGAGTGCAGCTAATACTGGCTGGACGAGGCGCTCCTCGCGGACCTCTGTGTAGAGGCGCATCAGCGGTTCTGTGCCCGAGAGACGGATGAGGGCCCAGCCGCCGTCCTCTAGCAGGAAGCGCAGACCATCGGTACGGTCGTAGCCGGTGACCCGCAGGCCGGCGATGCTCTCCGGATGAAGATCCGCCAGCCTTGCGGCCACGCGGGACCGCGCTTCTTCCGTCATCGTGACGTCGATGCGGTCGTAGTAGTGGGGCCCGACCTTATCGAAGAGCTCCGCCACGAGGTTGGGCAGCTCTTGGCCGCGGCGGGCCATGAGGTCCAGTATGTAGAGCCCCGAAAGTATGCCATCCCGCTCCGGCAGATGGCCGCGAAAGGCGAACCCTCCGGACTCCTCCCCGGCTATAAGGGCGTCTACCTCTCGCATCTTGGGCCCCAGGAACTTGAATCCCACGCCCGTCTCGTAGACGGGCACGCCATATATCTCCCCCAAGCGTTTAACCATGCTGGTAGTAGTCACGGACTTGACGACAGGGCCGCGCAGCCCGCGCACTTCCAACAGGTAGTAAGCCAGAAGGGCGAAGACCTGTAACTGGTTCACGAACCGGCCCTGGCCGTCGACGACGCCGATGCGGTCGGCGTCACCGTCGGTGGCCAGGGCAACGCTGGCGCCCTGGTCGCGAACGGCGGCCACGGTGGCCTCCAGGTTGCGGGGGATTGGCTCCGGGTTGTGCATTCCGGGGAAAAGGGGGTTGCGCTCCGATCGTATCTCCAGCAGGCTGTTGCTGCCGCCGGATAGCAGCTCCCTCAGGTATCCAGCCCCCGCGCCGTGCATGGGGTCGATGACGACGCGGAGGCCGGCGCTGCGCAGACGCTCGAGGTCAACGAGTTCGGCCAGATGGCGGAGATAGGCCGGCCGGGGATCGAACATACGGACCAGGCCCTCTTTCGTGGCCTCTTCCAAGGGCTTGCGGAGGATGCCGCCGGCGAGAGCCTCCGGGATGAGGGACTCGATCTGCTCCAAGACCTCCGGCGGCGCGGCGCCGGCGTACTCGGTGCGCACCTTGAACCCGTTCCACTGGGCAGGATTGTGGCTCGAGGTGATGACGATGGAGCCGGCGGCGCGGTAGGTGAGGATGGCGTAGCCGATGACGGGCGTGGGCGCCGGACGGTCGCACAGGTACACGGGGATGCCGTTGCCGGCCAGCACCTCCGCCGCGGCCGCGGCGAAGTCCTCGGAGGCGAAGCGGGTATCGTATCCCACAACCATGCCCCGGGCGGCCGTGCCGGCCCGGTGCAGGTAGCTGGCGGTGGCCTGGGCGCAGGCCCTGACGTTGGCGAAGGTGAAGTCCTCGGCGATGATGGCCCGCCAGCCGTCGGTCCCAAAGCGTATCGGGCTCACATCTGGCATCGTTGTCATACTACGCGTTGGCAGCCGGCAGCGTCACGCCTGCCCAAGGCCCCGTGGCTTCCCCTGCGCTGCCAGTTCACCCTCGGCTTCGTGCAGGTCCTTGATGCTGTCCACCGGCCGCCAGTAGGCCCGGCTCTTGAAACCGTACAGCCTGCCCTCGGCGGCCAGCTCGGGGAAAGTGGTGTCCTCGTGATCACCTTTGGCTGGAAGGCGGCGGAAGAATTCTGGCGAGAGGACGTAGATGCCGGCGTTTATCCAGTATGGCAGCTCCGGCTTCTCGGCAAAGCTTATGATGCGCCCTGCGCGGTCGGTCCGGGCGATGCCATACGGGCTGCGCAGCGGGACGAGCATGACCGTCGCCGTTGCCCGCTTGCGACGGTGGTATCGCAGCAGCTCGTCGAGGGGCTGGCGCGTTAGGATGTCGCCGTTGAGGGCTACGATGGGGTCGGCATCCGGCGGCACGAACATCTCGTGTCCCTGCCGGAGGGCGCCCCCGCGGCCCAGGGGCTCCTCCTCGAAAGAGTAGTGCATGCGAACCCCGAAGGCAGCGCCGTCGCCGAAGTGGTCGCGAATGACGTGGCCTTTGTAGCCGCAGAGGGCGACGACGTCGGTGACGCCGCCCGTCCGGAGCCACTCGATCTGGCGTTCCATGATGGGCCGCCCGGCCACGGGCACCATGGCCTTGGGCCGATCGTTAGTCAGCGGCCGCAGGCGTTCGCCCTGGCCCCCGGCGATGATCAGGGCGTATAGGGTCATCCGCCTTTAGGCCCGCTGGGCGTCGAGGTAGACCTGGGCAGCCCGGCGCAGCTCCTCGGCCTTGTCGGTGTTCTCCCAGGGCGCGTCGATGTCGTGGCGGCCGAAGTGGCCGTAGGCCGCTGTCGGACGATAGATGGGCCGTCGCAGCCGCAGATCACGGATGATGCCCTTGGGGCTAAGGTCGAAGTGCTCCCGCACCAGTTTCAGGATGCCGTCGTGGTCGAACTTGTGGGTGCCGAAGGTCTCCACGGAGACCCCGATGGGCTGGGGATGGCCGATGGCGTAGGAGAGCTCCACCTCGACACGACTGGCCAGCCCCGCGGCGACGATGTTCTTAGCCACCCAGCGGGCCGCGTAGGAGGCGGAGCGGTCCACTTTGGATGGGTCCTTCCCGGAGTAGGAGCCTCCGCCATGGCGGCCGACGCCCCCGTACGTGTCGACGATGTTCTTCCGTCCCGAGAGGCCAGAGTCGGCCGCTGGCCCGCCCAGGACGAAGGAACCGCTGCGGTTGACATGGATGTCCGTCCGGTCGTCCATCCAGGAGCCGAGGACGGGGCGGATGACGTACTCGACCACGTCGTCCCAGAGGCGCTTGGGCTCCACCCCGGGGTCGTGCTGGGCAGCGATGACCACTGCGTGCACGCGCTTGGGTCGGCCAAACTCGTATTCTACTGTGACCTGCGATTTACCGTCGGGCCGCAGGTAGGGGAGGATGCCCTCGCGCCGCACCTGGGCTAGCCGAAGGCAGAGGTGATGGGCGAGCTGGATGGGCAGGGGCATGAGTTCCGGCGTCTCGTCACAGGCGAAGCCCAGCATGATGCCCTGATCACCGGCGCCCTCGTCGGCTCCCACCGCCGCGGCGATCTCCCGCGATTGCTCCTTGATGGAGACGATGACGCCGCAGGAGTCGGCGCTGAACCCGTACTCCGGCTTCGTGTAGCCGATATCCCGGATGACGTCCCGGGCGATGCGGGTGTAGTCCACGTGGTGGGAGGTGGAGATCTCGCCCAAGATGATGACGAGGCCGGTGGTGGCCGTCACCTCGCAGGCCACGTGGGCCTCGGGATCATGGGCGATGATCTCGTCCAGGATCGCGTCGGCGATCTGGTCGCAGAGCTTATCGGGGTGTCCCTCGGTGACGGACTCAGAGGTCATAAGGAGCGAAGGGCTGGACATAAAGGTCATGGTCATGGGGTCGAAGTCCTCCTTTTCTGGTTGTGTGACACAGTGCAGGCGATCGGGTTATTGACTTTTCTAACGAGAAACTCCTGGGCCCAGGCCAAAGGGCGACGGGTCATGTCCCCTCCTCCCAGCTGGAGAGGTAGCGCTGCTGTTCCTCGGTCAACTCGTCGATGCTGATCCCCATGGAGGCCAGTTTGAGCCGGGCCACCTCCCTATCGATCTCGGCCGGCACGGTGTGGACGTCCACAGGCAGGGGCTCCTGGCGCCGGGCGAGATATTCGGTGACCAGGGCCTGGTTGGCGAAGGACATGTCCATCACGCTGGCGGGGTGACCCTCCGCCGCCGCCAGGTTGATAAGGCGGCCCTCGCCCAAGAGATATAGGCGCCGACCGTCCGCCAGGCGGTATTCGTCCACCTCCTGGCGCACGGAGCGCTTGGACTCGCTCATGGCCTCCAAGGCCTTGATGTTGATCTCGACGTTGAAGTGGCCGCTATTGGCCAAAATAGCCCCGTCCTTCATGACCTCGAAGTGCTGGCGGTCCAGGGCGTTGATATCCCCCGTTAGGGTGATGAAGATGTCGCCGATGCGGGCGGCCTCGGCCATGCTCATGACCTGATTGCCGTCCATGCAGGCCTCCAAGGCGCGTACCGGGTCCACCTCGGTGACGATGACCTTGGCTCCAAGCCCCCTGGCGCGCATGGCCACGCCGCGGCCGCACCAGCCATAGCCGGCCACCACCACGTTCTTGCCGGCCCAAAGGATATTGGTGGCGCGGGTGATGCCGTCGATGGTGCTCTGGCCGGTGCCGTAGCGGTTGTCGAAGAGATGCTTGGTCAGCGCCTCGTTGACGGCTACGATGGGGTACTTGAGGGCCCCGGCGCGAGCCATCGCCCGCAGGCGGATGACGCCTGTGGTCGTCTCTTCGGTGCCACCGATGACTCCCGGCAGCAGCTCGGTGCGCTCCTTGTGGAGGGTGGCCACCAGGTCGGCCCCGTCGTCCATGGTGATCTGAGGCCCGTGCGCTAAGGCGGCGTGGATGTGGCGGTAGTAGGTCTCTTCGTCCTCGCCGCGCACCGCGAACACTGGTATCCCGTACACCGCCACCAGGGCTGCCGCGACGTCGTCCTGAGTGGAGAGGGGGTTGCTGGCGCACAGGGCCACGGTGGCGCCGCCGTCTTTGAGGGCGAGCATGAGGTTGGCGGTTTCGGTGGTGACGTGCAGGCAGGCGCTCAGGCGCAGCCCCGCAAGCGGCCGCTCCCTCGCGAAGTGTTCGCGAATGAGGCGAATGACTGGCATCTCACGCGCGGCCCATTCGATGCGCTTGACGCCCTCTTGGGCCAGGGCGAGGTCCTTGACGTCGTACTCAACGGTCGGTCTGGCCATCAAAACTCCTTTACGGCTCTCTCTTGTTCCTCTAGCTCCTGTTCGATCTGTTCGCGCAGGCGCAGCACCGTCTCCCACCCTGGGGTGAAGTCGTCGCGCCGGGGCGCAAGCTCCAGGTAAGGCGCTTCCTCTTGCAGGAAGACGCCGAAGATGCGCCGCAGCTCCGGGATGGGGTCTGGGTGATCATCCACCCGCAGGTCGCACCAAGGGTACTCTTCCTGGGCCACTACGTAGAGGCCAGCGGATTGTCGCCCGCGCCGGTCTCCTCCCGCGGCCTCGCCGGCCTCTAGCGCCCGCAGGAGGCGCTCCGGGAGGTCTTCGCCCGGGGTCCCCTCGAAGGCCCGGGCCATCTCTTCGACCACCCTTTGCCCGGCCAGGATGTTGCCCAGGCAGACGTACCCTGCGCCTGTGATGTGCCCCGCCCAGGGGATGCAGCGCTCGCCGGTGTAGGCTGCCACCCGGCCATCCCGGTCGACGATGGCGAGCTGCCGCAGCTCTCGGCCGCGGTCGGCATCCACGAGGCGTTCCAGCGCGCGCTCGGCTGGCAGTCCTTGGGCCAGCAGTTCCAGGCCGTCGATGCCTAGGTAGGGGTTGACGAAGGACTGGCTGGCGATGGCGCCCACTCCGGCCTGGCAGTAGGGCACCAGGCCGCCGGCTGCCAGGGCCTTGCTGGCGGTAGCGACCCCCAGCATTCCTGTGCGCGGGCAGCGGGCCACGATGGAGAAGGTCACCGCGTCACCTCATCGGTGCCCGACAGCTCGAAGGACGGCGGCTGCGGGAAGTACTCGATCATCTTCTGCACCTGGGCGGCCGTGCGCGGGCCCTCCAAGAGGCCGACGAGGTAGAGGGCCATGTCGATTCCCGCTGACACGCCGGCGGAGGTGATGACGTTTCCGTCATGAACGAAACGCTCTCTGACCACCTCGACGCCGCCGAGGCCGGCAAGCAGCTCGATAGCGCCCCAATAAGTGATAGCCTTCTTGCCTTTCAGGAAGCCCGCGCTGTGCAGCACGAGCGCGCCGGTGCAGACAGAGGTTACGTAGGTGGCCGCGGAACCGGCCCGGCGCACGTACTCCAGCATGCGGGGGTTCTTCATCTCCTCGCGGGTGCCCAAGCCGCCCGGGACGAGGATGACGTCCAGGGGCGGCGCGTCCTCGAAGCTGTGGTCCGCGACGACGCGGAGACCGTTGGCGCCCCTGACGGTGCCTCCGTCCTGGGCGATGGTGACGACTTGCCAATCGCGGTTGAGTGCGGAAAGCGCGCCGAAGACCTCGTACGGACCCACAACGTCCAGCTCCTCGAACACGGGGAAGAGGACGATGCCGATCGTCCTTGTCACCGCGTCACCACCTCGCTGCCGCGCGCCCTGCCGCGCCAAGAAGCGGCCAGGCGACGGGCCAGGCTCAACACACCGAAGGGCTCCTTGCGGATGAGAGGGGATTCGTGCAAGGAGCACTGCGTCTCGTAGCCGAGGCTGCGGTAGGCCCGGATGGCGGGCTCGTTCCCGGCCTCTACCGTGAGGACGACCAGTGGGCAAGAGCGGAGGAGCTCCTCGGTGACGGCGCTGGTGACGGCCTTGGCGAGGCCTCGACCCCGGTAGCGCGGGTGGGTGAAGACGTTGCCCACCACGGCGACGCCCTCGCTGGCGGAGATCGCGTGAGTCCCGGCGATGGACACTAGGCGCCCGTCCTCGACTGCGCCGAAGTACAGGCCGCTATCGATGTGCTCGGGTCGGTAGGCGGCCTGGCCGCCCTCGGTGGAGTACAGGCGGTTGATAACGGCGATGTCGCGCCCGAAGAGCCGAACGGCAGGGCCCCTTGAGGGCTTGAAGCTCTGACGGGTGACGCTCATCCTCAGCATCTCTTGCCGCCGCGTGAGGAAGAAGTAGGACTCCACCACAGCTCGGTGTTCTAGTCTGATGGAGCCGAAGGTGAAGCGCGGCCCGGGATGGAGGCTGAGGGCGGCATCTAAGGCCGCCGGGTCGCCGATGGCGAAGAGGGCGTGTCCCAGGCCGCCGCGAGAGTGAAGCAAGAGCGCCTGCCCGGAAGGCCCGCTGGCGGCGTACCAATGGCAACGAGAGAACCGGTCGGGTTCCAGTTGGGCGATGGCATAGGCCGCGTAGGGTCGGTCTTCTTCCAGAAAGGGCCGCACGAGCGCGGGCGTGCGTAGCTCCCGGACCACGTACTCGCCTCGTTCCGCCTGTCGGCTTCGGGACAGCGTTGCGGTCATGCTAGGCTGCGGGTCCTCCCTGGCCGGGCGCAGAGGGCTGGCCGGCATACTTGGCGATGAGGGGCCACAGGCGCTGGCGCGTGGGCGCTGGCACGAGGTGCAGGGGCGTGACCAGGGCGTCCTTTAGGGCGCTGGCGCAGGGGCAATCCCGCTGCTCCGGCAGGCGGCCCAGGGCCAGGCGGACGGCCTGCCGCGAGACCTCTACGTTCTTGAGAAGGTTGGCCACGATCATCTCAGCGGTCACTTCTGCGTGAGTGTCGTGCCAGCAGTCGTAGTCGGTGGCGCAGGCTAGTATGGCGTAACAGATCTCCGCCTCGCGGGCCAGTTTGGCCTCCGGCAGGGCCGTCATGCCGATCACATCGGCGCCCCAGCTCCGGTAAAGGTTGGACTCCGCGCGGGTGGAGAACGCAGGACCCTCCATCACCACGTAGGTTCCTGCCCGGTGCACCGTGGCTCCAACCTCCTTGGCGGCCGTCGCCAGGACGTTTCGCAGCCGTGGGCAAAAGGGGTCGCCGAAGGAGATATGGGCCACCAACCCTTCACCGAAGTAGGTGGAGGGCCGGCCGCGTGTGCGGTCGATGAGTTGATCGGGAACCACCATGTGCAGCGGCTCTATGTCTTCTCTCAAGGAGCCGACGGCGCTGACGCCGATGATGAACTCCACGCCGAGCTGCTTGAGGGCGTATATGTTGGCTCGCGCGGGCACTTCCGAGGGCAACAGCCGGTGGCCGACGCCGTGGCGAGGCAGAAAGGCGACACGCACTCTTTCCAACGTGCCGACGGTGATGGCGTCCGAGGTCGGCCCGTAGGGGGTATCGAGGTGAACCTCCTCGATGGCGGACAGGCCCTCCATTTGGTAGAACCCGCTGCCCCCGATGACGGCGGCCCGCACCCTGGGGAGTTCAGCCACGGGCAACCACCTCAGACTCGGAGACCACGTCAGGCAGGGTGACCTCGAAGGGCGGGCGGGCCACGCCCTTCTCGGTGATGATGGCTGAAATGAGCCCCGCTGGCGTCACGTCGAAGGCAGGGTTGGCGGCCTGTACCGAGGGAGGAGCCACCCGCAGGCCGCACATGCTGGTGACCTCTTCAGGCGAACGCTCTTCGATGGGTATGAGGTCCCCGTTGGCGGTGGAGGGATCGAGGGTGCTGGTGGGGGCTGCCACGTAGAAGGGGATGCCGTGCTCCCGGGCCAGGAGGGCTATAGGGTAGGTGCCGATCTTGTTGGCGACGTCACCGTTGGCGGCGATGCGGTCGGCGCCCACGACGACTGCCTGGACGAGGCCGCGGCGGATGATGATGCCAGCAGCGCTATCCGGTATGAGGGTGGCCGGGATGCCCTCCCTTTGCAGCTCCCAGGCTGTCAGGCGTGCTCCCTGCAGAAGGGGGCGGGTCTCCGTGTGGTAGACCCGGGTCAGCTTCCCCTGGGCGTAGGCCGAACGGATGACGCCGAGGGCGGTTCCGTAGCCGCCCGTAGCCAGGGAGCCGGCGTTGCAATGGGTGAGCACGGCGCACCGGGCCGGCAGGAGGGCAGCCCCGGCCTCGCCGATGCGCCGGTTGGCCGCGATGTCCTCCTCGTGGATGCGGATGGCCTCCGCCACAAGAGCCTCGCGCCTCGCGGAGGCGTCTCTCGCGCCCTGGGCCGTAGCCAGCATCCGCCGGATGGCCCAAGCCAGGTTCACGGCTGTCGGCCGGGTGGCCAGCAGCACCTCGGCCGCGCGGTGGAGAGACGACGGATCGCTGGCGTCGTCTCGTTGGGCAGCGAGGGCCAGGCCATAGGCGGCGGCGATGCCGATAAGGGGGGCGCCGCGCACCCTGAGTCCCCGTATGGCCTCAGCGACGACGTTATAATCGTCCGTCTCGATCCAACGTTCCTCTGCGGGCAAGAGCGTTTGATCCAGGAAGCGCACCCGCCCTGGGGGCAGATATTCGATTGGGCGGAGCATCTGCGTTAGCATTCTCCCTACCGGAGCAACAAAAAAGCCTTCTGCGGTGGAGAAGGCTTGGATCTCACACTCTCATCTCTCCCGCCTAGGGCGGGCCGGAGTTGGCACCGCTGTCCGCGGTTGCGGACCGGTTGCCGGGCTTCGCTGGGCCGTTCCCTCCACCGCTCTGGATGAGAGCGCTGCTATTGGGTTGTTCGATGCCCATGGTATCGATGCCGGCAGCCGAGTGTCAAGGACATAAGTCTTGGCTAGCGGCTGCGCCAGGGGGCTCCCTATGTGTAGCGCACCAGCGAGAACACGCGGTAGTCGTGCAGCCGGTTGCGGCCGCCCAGCGCCTCTAGCTCGACGACGAAGGCGAAGCTATCTACGTGGGCCCCCAGGACTTCGACCAGTTTGGCAGCGGCCATGGCCGTGCCCCCTGTGGCCAAGAGGTCATCGACTATGACCACCCGGTCTCCCTCCTGCAGGGCGTCGGCGTGGATATCGAGCTGGCCGTTGCCGTACTCCAGGGCGTACTCGACGCTCATGCGGGCGGACGGCAGCTTGCCCGGCTTGCGCACTGGCACGAGGGCGATACCCAGGTTCGCCGCCAGGGGCGCCCCGAAGATGAAGCCTCGCGATTCGATGGCCACTACGGCGTCGAGCTGTGCCTCCCGATACTCCTCGACGAATTTTTCTATAACCCATCGGAAGGCGGTCGGGTCCTTGAGCAGCGGGGTGATGTCACGGAAGAGGACGCCCGGCTGCGGAAAGTCCGGTATGTCGCGGATATAGGCCTTCAGGTCCACGCAGTGAGTATAGGGCAAGGGCCCGCGGGCTGGGAAGCGATGTCCTGGGGCGCCTGTTCCGCACCCGCCGGGCGATGGTATGCTTCCTGGAAAAGAGGGATGAGGATGGTTGACATCTCGGATCTGAAGCGCCGCGTCATTCAGGAGATCGATGCGCGCCGCCAGGAGCTCATCGACCTGTCGCTACGGCTGCACGCCAACCCGGAGGTGGCCTTCGAAGAGGTGAAGTCGGCGGGGTTCCTGTGCGACTACCTGGAGGCCAACGGCTTCCAGGTGGAGCGAGGCATCTGCCAGATCGCGACGGCCTTCCGGGCCTCTTTCGGCTCCGGGCAGCCCCCGAGGGTGGCTTTTCTGGCGGAGTACGATGCGCTGCCGGGCGTAGGCCACGGCTGCGGGCACAACATCATCGGCACCGCCTCCGCCGCGGCAGGCGTGGCCCTGAAGGGGCTGGTTGGGGAAACGGGCGGCACGGTGCTGGTCATCGGGACGCCTGCCGAGGAGGCCGCGGGAGGAAAGGTGTACCTGGCGGCGCGGGGCGCCTTCGACGGCCTGGACTGTGCCATGCTGGTGCACCCGGGCAGCCGAGACACGGCCGTGGCCTATGCCCTGGCCTGCCTGGAGCTGGACGTGGAGTTCGAGGGCAGAGCCGCCCACGCCGCCGCTAGGCCGGAGGCCGGGCTCAACGCCTTGGACGCCATGGTGGCCGCCTTCGTGAATATCGGGCTCCTGAGGCAGCAGCTCCGGGACTCCGCCCGCGTCCACGGCATCATCACCGACGGTGGCCAGGCGGTGAACGTCATCCCCCAACATACGGCCGCCAAACTCCTGCTGCGGGCTGAAGAGGACGACTATCTGGACCAGACGCTAAAGCCCAAGGTGCTAGCCTGCTTCCAAGGCGCTGCGGAGGCCACCGGCTGTCGCCTGACCTACCGCTGGGGCGAGGAGTCCCGCTACCGCACGATGCGCACCAATCTGGCGCTGGCCGAGGCCTACCGGGCTAACATCGAGGCCCTAGGCCGTAAGGTGGTGGAGCAGGAGTCTCGCCGGTCCATGGGCTCCACCGATATGGGCAACGTGAGCCACCTGGTTCCTGCCATCCACCCCAGCATCGCCATAGCGCCCCCCGATGTTCCGGTGCACACGGAGGAGTTCCGGGAGATCGCCGCTAGCGACCTGGGCCACCAGGGGCTCCTGGATTCGGCGAAGGCCCTGGCCATGACCGGCCTCGACGTCCTCACAAACGAATCGCTGCGGCGCCGCATGTGGCAGGAGTTCCGGGGTGGTTAATGGAGCGCTGAGGCACGGCACCCGCCCGGGCGCCCTGGCCGAGCGGATGGTAGACGATCGTGGCTGCCGCTGAGCCCGTCATCGCCCTGGATGCCATGGGGGGCGATCACGCCCCGGGGCAGACCGTGGAAGGCGCCGTCTGGGCCGCGCGTGACCTGGGCGTGCGGGTGGCCCTGGTGGGCCGGCCGGAGTCCATTGAGTTCGAGCTGGCGAAACACGGGCCCAGGCCGGAAAGCATCAGTATCGTCCCGGCCAGCGAGGTGATCGGCATGGACGAGCCCGCCGCCCAAGCGGCGCGCGCCAAGAAGGACTCGTCCATAGTCGTCGGCCTGAAGCTCCTGCGGGCGGGCCAGGCCGACGCCTTCGTCTCGGCCGGCAACACAGGCGCCGTGATGGCCGCCGCCATCATGTACCTAGGGCGCGTGCGGGGCATCGAACGCCCCTCCCTGGCCGGTCTCATGCCGCTATCCGGCAAGCTGACGGTGCTCCTGGACGTAGGTGCCAACGCCGATTGTAAGCCCGTGTACCTTCTCCAGTTCGGGCAGATGGCTGCCGCCTATATGGAGCGAGTCTGGAAGGTGGAGAGGCCAACGGTGGCCCTCCTCAACATCGGCGAGGAGGAGGGCAAAGGCAGCGCCCTGGCCCAGGAGGCCTATGCGCTCTTGAAAGACAGCGGGCTGAACTTCATCGGCAACTTAGAGGGGCGGGATGTTCCCTTCGCCAAGGCCGACGTCATCGTCACCGACGGCTTCACCGGCAACGTGGTGGTGAAGACGATGGAAGGCATGGCGGAGTACATCATGGGACAGATAAGGGCAGCCATCAAGAGCCGACCCTGGTACGCCCTGGCCGGGTTGGCGCTTCTTCCCGCCTTCGCCCAGGTGCGCAAGAAGACCGACTACCGGGAGTACGGCGCGGGTCCCCTCCTAGGAGTCGATGGCCTGGTGTTCATAGCGCACGGCCGCAGCGATGCCAAAGCGATCGCCAGCGCGCTGCGAGTGGCGCGGGAGGCTGCCCAATCGGGGATGCTGGAGGCGATCCGGCGGGTAGCGCCGGCGAAGGGCTGACCTTAGGGCTCCAGCCACTGGGCCATTAGGTTGGCCAGCGGCTCCACAGTCTTGGCCAGGTCCACCTTCTCGGGCGCCAGGCGGGCCTGGGTGAGGATCCCTTCGACCAGGGCCACCAGGGCCGTTGCCACGAACTCGATGTCCAGATCGCGGCGCAGGCGGCCGGCGTCTCGCTCGGCCCTCAGTGTCGCCGCCGTCAGATCGTGCCAGCTCTGGATCATGGCCGCCAAGCGGTCGCGCACCTTCTCGTTGCGGCTGGCGTGGGCCAGAAACTCGGCGAACATGGCCGGCCAGGCCTTATCGTCGCGCTCCAGGGTAAAGACCGCTTGCAGGACTCGGCGCAGCGTCTCCCGAGCCGGCGTGCCGGGGGCCACCGCGTCCCGGAAGGCCTGCTGTTGCCTCGCCATCCTCTCCTCGAACATAGTCCAGAAGATGTCTTCCTTGGAGGCGAAGTGCACGTAGAAGGCGCCCTTGGAGAAGCCTGCCGCCCGCACGATGGCATCCACCGTGGCGCGCTCATAGCCGTAGCGGGCGAAGATGCCGAGGGCTGCCTCTAGAAGACGCTGCCGGGTATCGCCCCCGCGCCGGCGCTGGGTGGCACTTGATTCGGTGACGGTCTCCACTATTGCCAGGGATTATACATCATTCTGTGCGGGGGACAGCCTGGGGGCGGCATACTGACTGGTCGGTATCGTACCCCTGTATTGTCTCCAGCGCAAGCCGCCCCTTAATCCGCGGGGGGCTGAGCGCTGGTCGCCCCGTAACGTAGCCACAGGCGCAGGAGCGACTGGAGGTTGGCCAGGGCCTCCGCCGGTGTCTGGCTGGCCAGGCAACGGTCGATGTGCTGGTCGATGATGAGAAGCCCCACCTGGTCCAGGCTGCTGCGGGCTGCCATGAGCTGCGTCACGATGTCCTCGCAGACCCGGTCCTCCTCCAGCATGCGGTGGATGCCTCGGATCTGCCCCTCGATGCGGCGAAGGCGGGTCAGGATCTGATCGATCTCGTGCTTTGTCTGAGTCAAGGCATCGCTCCTGTTGACATACCCCTTGGGGGTATGCTAGCATGCAGCTAAGAAGGAAGTCAAGGCCAACCGGTGAGAAGCTGGGGAAAGGACAGGAGGCGATATGGCGAAACCTGCAGAAGTCACCGACAGCAATTGGGACACGGAGGTCCTCAAGAGCGAACTGCCGGTCCTCGTCGATTTCTGGGCGCCCTGGTGCGGCCCTTGCCGCATGGTGGCCCCCATCGTCGACGAGCTAGCGCAGGAGTACGCCGGCAAGGTCAAGTTCCTCAAGCTCAACACCGATGACAACATGCAGACCGCCGCGCGCTACGGCATCCGCAGCATACCCACCCTCATGATCTTCAAGGACGGCAAGGCCGTGGACCAGGTCATCGGCTTCCGGCCCAAGAGCGACCTGAAGCGGACGCTTGACAAGGCCCTGTCCTAGATGGCTAGCGGAAGCGCAGACGCGGCCCGCGACTACGATATCGTGATCATCGGCGGCGGACCGGCCGGCCTCGCAGCCGGCCTCTACGCCGCCCGCGGCCGGCACCGCACGGTGCTGCTCGAGAAGGGGGTTATCGGGGGCCAGATCGCTCTGACCGAGCTGGTGGAGAACTATCCTGGCGTCCCTCAGGTGAACGGTTTCGACCTGGCCCAGACGATGCTCAAGCAGGCGGAGTCCTATGGCCTAGAGGTGGAGTACCTGGAGGTGACCGGCCTCCATCAGCAAGACGGACGCTGGCTGGTGAACACCAATGGCGGCGACTTCACGGCCAAGGCTGTCATCGTGACCAGCGGGGCGTCCTACAACCAACTGGGCGTTCCGGGCGAGGAGCGGCTTACGGGTCGCGGCGTCTCCTACTGCGCCACCTGCGATGCCGCCTTCTTCAAGGGGCAAGAGGTCGCCGTCGTGGGAGGCGGCGATGCTGCCATGGACGAGGGGTTGTACACCACCCGCTTCGCCGACAAGGTGTACGTCATCCATCGCCGCGCCGAGCTGCGAGCCAGCCGCATCCTTCAGGAGCGCGCCTTCGCTAATCCTAAGATGCAGTTCATCTGGAACACCGTGGTGGAGGAGGTCCAGGGCGACGACCATGTGACGGGCCTGCGCCTGCGCAACGTGCTCACCGGCGAGGAGAGCCTCCTGCCGGTGGCCGCGGTGTTCGTCTTCATAGGCAATCGGCCCAACACCGGCTTCCTGAAGGGGTTGGTGCCCACCGACAACGGCGGCCATATCATCGTCGACGCTTGGATGCGTACGGCGCTGCCCGGGCTCTTCGCCGCCGGCGACGTGAGACAGGACGCGGCGCGGCAGGTAGCCACCTCCGTGGGAGACGGCGTGACGGCGGCCATCGCAGCGGACCACTACATTAGCGAGAACTTCCCGGACTGACGCCGGCGCCCGCTGGCACCGGGCGCTCTTGACGGATCGACTGTCAGGGGCGACGCTATCTCCTTGGGAGTGGAAGGGCCCCGGTGGGCCTCGCGGTCTTCAAAACCGTTGCGGGGCGGTGTACCCGTCCCGGGTGGGTTCGACTCCCATGCACTCCCGCCAGATGCCATCGTCGCGGGCAAGCCGCTCCCGGCCGCCCAAGGAAACGACCTTCCATCGGGCCGCCCCATCCGCCGTGCGCGTCGTTCGATCGTTGTACAATCCGGATGATGGCCGACGGAGTCTTAGAAGCGGCCCGAGAGGCGTACGCGCGTCGGGCTTGGCGCGCGGCACGCGAAGCGTACGGTGCGCTCGCCGAACAGGGGCCGCTCAGCCTCGACGACATCGAGCGCCACGCCATCGCCGCTCACCTGGTGGGGGAAGAGCAGGAGAGCCGCGACGCCCTGGCGCGCGGCTACCGCCGGGCGCTCGATTTGGACGATGTGACACGGGCGGCCCGCTTCGCTTTCTACCTCGGCCACAGCATGATCTTCACCGGCGAGATGGCGCAGGCGAACGGCTGGTTCACACGGGCGCGCGGCCTCCTTGCCGGTCGTGGTGTCGACTGCGTCGAATGGGGCTACCTTTTAGTTCCGACGGGCGTCGAGCAAATGGCCGCGGGCGACTTCGAAGCCGCGCGCGACACCTTCCGAGAGGCTAGCGCCATCGGCCGGCGCTTCGCCGATGCCAGCCTCGTCGCTGCGGCCGGTCACGGTCAGGGGCGCGCCCTCCTCCGGCTCGGACTCGTCGGCGAAGGCATGACGGTTCTGGACGAGGTGATGGTCGCTGTGGCGTCGGGCGATGTGACGCCGTTGCTCGTGGGACACATATACTGCGGGGTCCTGGAGGCGTGTCAGGAGGTATTCGACGTCCGGCGGGCGAAGGAGTGGACAGCGGTCTTCTCCCGCTGGTGCGAAGGCCAGCCTGATCTGGTGCCTTACCGCGGGCCATGTCTGGTGCACCGGGTCGAGGTGATGCGGCTGAGGGGTGACTGGAAGGATGCGCTGGAGGAGGCGCGGCGGGCCTGCGACTGGCTGTCGCTGCCGACGAGCCCCGAGGGCCCGGGCGACGCGTTCTACGAGCTGGGCGAGCTCTGTCGCCTGCGCGGCGACTTCGCGGGGGCGGAGGAGGCCTACCAGCAGGCCAGCCGTCTGGGCCGGACTCCGCACCCGGGCTTGGCGCTGCTCTGGCTCGCCCGCGGCCGGGCGGAAGCAGCGGCGACTGCCGTTCGCCGGGCGCTGGACGAGCCCATGCCCGGGGGGCCCCTGGGCGACTGGGATCGCATGGTACGGCAGGCCGACCGCGCCGAGCTTCTCAGCGCCTATGTAGAGGTCATGACCACCCTCGGCGACACCGCCGCCGCCCGGACCGCGGCCACCGCGCTCGCGGAGGTTGCCGCCGCCCTGGACGCCTTACCGCTGCGTGCTCTGGCCGACAGAGCGGAGGGTAGCGTGCTTATCGCCGAGGGCCAGCCGCGAGCGGCGCTCGCGCCCTTGCGGCGCTCGTGGGCGGCGTGGCAGCGACTGGAAGCGCCGTACGAAGCAGCGCGCGTGCGCGTCCTCATCGGCGAAGCTTGCCGCGCCCTCGGCGACGAACAGTCGGCGGCTATGGAGTTCGACGCCGCTCGCTGGGCCTTCGAGCGCCTCGGCGCCGCGCCCGACCTCGCGCGGCTGGACGAAGACGCCCTCGTGACCGGACAGCGCGCGCCGGGTGGGCTCACGCAGCGGGAGGTGGAGGTGCTCCGCCTGATCGCGGCCGGCGAGACCAACAAGGGCATCGCCGCGGCGCTCGTCATCAGCGAGCACACCGTCGCCCGTCACGTCCAGAACATGCTCCAGAAGCTCGGGTTCAGCTCGCGCAGCGGCCTCGCCGCCTACGCTGTCAAGCACGGGCTCGCGCTCCCTCCCTCTGGTCAAGACTAACTACATCGCGCCTTCGGCAAATGGTCAATCGTCGGGATGCCCGCGCCGGCGGCCGGGTGTAGCGTTTCCCTTGGACGGCCGTAGCCGCCGTTATCAAGCTCGAATGGAGGAAACGCCCATGGCCACAACGATCAGAGCGATGGATTTGGTAGCGCCTGTGGCGGACGAAATACGCGGCATGGCGGCGCAGGCGGAGGCGGAGCGCCGCCTGCCGGAAGCCCTCATGTCCAGGCTCAAGGATGCGGGCCTCTTCTCCGTCTATACGCCCAGGGAGTTCGGCGGGCTGGAGCTGCCACTGCCCGACGCCCTGCGCGTGGTCGAGGAGGTCTCCCGCCACGACGGCTCGACCGGTTGGACGGTGGCTCTCGGCATCTACAACGGGTACTTCACCTCGGTACTCGCCGGCCCGTCCGCTGCCCGCGTGCTCGATTCGGGCGCGGCGCTCATCGCGGGCGCCCCGGCGCTCGGCGTACGGGCCCAGCGCGTCGATGGCGGCTACCGCCTCAGCGGGCGGTGGTCCTACAACAGCGGCGCCCCCAACGCCGACTGGATCGGCTCGCCCGCGCCCATCTTCGAGGGCGAGGCTCCTGTGCTGGACGAAAACGGACAGCCGCAGCTGGTCTTCTTCTTCATCCGGCCCTCGGAGGCGCAGATTATCGACACCTGGCACGTGACCGGCCTGCGCGCTACCGGCACTCAGGACCTTTACGTCGAGGACGTCTTCGTACCCGACGAGATGACGGGCGGTATCACCATGCCGGCCGGCCCGCAGCCGGTGCGGGACTGCCTGCTGGCCAAGATACCGCTGTTCCCGCTGCTCCATCTCGCTCAGTCACCGCCGGTCTGCCTCGGCCTGGCGCGGCGCGCTATCGAGGAGTTCCGGGAGCTGGCGCTTACGAAGCCGGTGTCCTTCGGTCCTCCAAGATTGTGCGAGACGGTGCAGGCCCAGGTCGGGCTGGCCCGAGCAGAGGCGCTGGTGCGATCGGCCCGATGCTATTGGTACGAGGAGGTGGAGGCGCTGTGGGGCACGGTCGCTGAGGGCCGCGAGCCGTCACTGGAGGCGCTGTCGGCGGTCCGCATCGCGTCGCTAATGGCGGCCGAGAACAGCGTAGCGGCGGCGGATCTACTTTATCGCCTCGCGGGCACGAGCGCCATCTTTCAATCCTCGCCACTGGAGCGCTGCTGGCGCGACCTGCACGCCGCCGCCCAGCACCTCGGGGTGCAGGACGGACGCTGGGAGACGGCCGGCCGGGTGCTTTTCGGGCTCGAACCGGCGAGTCCGCTCGTCTGACACAGCCGGTATCGCGGGGGCGGGGACCTCGCGCCTCCGGGCACTGGCTTATTGTTGATGACCGTGAGGAATTGGTCAAAAACTGATTCCCACGAAGGCCGAGGCGGGCGTTATCGACGCCGCCGTCGCCTTCTACCACGACGCCCTGTGGCGAAGCGGCGCCCCCGCGCCTTCCCTCGATCCTCCCTAGGAGCGTCAACGGCTGTTTCATGTCCTGATTCAGCTCTTCGCTCGGCTTTGCGAGTCACAGCCGCTGCTGCTGCTCTTCGAAGACATCCACTGGAGCGACGACGCAAGCCTCGATTTCCTGCTGTACCTGGCCCGCAATATTGCGACACAGCCGATGGTTCTGCTTGTCACCTATCGGGCTGATGAAGGTGCACCTCGCCTGGGGCACTTCCTGGCCGAGCTCGACCGCGAACGGTTGACCACGGAAGTCACCCTTGGCCCTCTGTCCCGCGCTGGCCTGGCAGCCATGGTACGAGCCGTCTTCGCCCTCGATCGCCCGGCGCCTACGGCGTTTGTGGACAAGATTTACGCGCTCACGGAGGGCAACCCGTTCTTCGTGGAGGAGGTCCTCAAGGTGCTGGTCATGCAGGGCGATTTGCCCCTTGACATCGACGCCTGGGAGGATCAGGCGCTGGATGCGCTGCCCATCCCCCGCAGCCTACGGGACACTGTGGAGAGGCGGATGGTCGAGCTGAGCAAGGGTGCTCGCCACATCCTGGAAGTCGCAGCGGTGGTAGGTCGCTGGTTCGAATTCGTCCTCTTGCGGGAGCTTGTTCAGGTGGACGAACGCGAAATGATAGAAAGGCTGCGGGAACTGACGGCCGCCCAGCTAGTGGTCGAGGAGTCGGCGGAGCGGTTCGCTATCCGACATGCCCTGACCCAGCAGGCTATCTACTCGCGCCTCCTCAGGCGTGAGCGCCGTTTCCTTCATCGAAGCGCCGCTGAGAGGCTGTGAAGCTATTGACTTCGTGGGGCGGGTGGGGGCGGATCGGTTGGGGGGAGTTTCGCTGCGAGGTGCCTTGAGGCAGGGTTGGTGTAGCCCGCCTGCTTGGGCGGGGGGCTTCGCCCCGGCCCGTGGCTGAGGGGGCTATCGGAGAAGGGCCATCCAGCGCAGCATGTTATGGGCGATGGCCAGCAGTAAGCCCACGGTGGTGACCTTGGCGGTGCCCCGCACGGTGAAGCGGGACAGCCCGTGCAGGCCTAGTTGGGCGTTGGTCCATTCGGCGACCGCTCCCCGTCTCTTGTAGATGGCCTTAGCCTCCTCCGTGGCCATTCGCTCCCGCCAGGCAGCCACCTCAGGCGTGTCCCGGTAGCGAGGACGGTAGCGCTCCCCCTCCGGCTTG
>DAOUAG010000232.1:0-5342 GCA_034433815.1 Dehalococcoidia bacterium
GTTCTCCCAGGTCGGCTCCTCGTGGCTGGCGTACCGGTAGAGCTTGCTGAACACCGCCGATTGGTTGGAGTACATGGGCCCGAACTGGGTCTGGTGGGGATCGTAGCGATCCAGCACGACGGCGTCGAAGCCGATGTAGACCAGCTTGCCGCCCCTGGAGTTGTCGGGAGGCACCGAGAACTGACGCCGTCCGTCGTTCGGATACGTAGGGTTCTGGGACTTGACCCACTCATCCCAGTCGGCGCCTGCGGGGCCGCGAGTACCGGGCCCAGGCCCAGGCGTAGCGCCACCGCAGCCGACGATGGAGGCGGCAGCCAGTCCTCCTCCGGCCAGGGCAGTGCCCGCCAGGAGCCTCCTTCGGCTCATCCTCTTGCGCCACAGGCGGTCCCAGTACGTCTCCTCTGCCATCAGATCATCGCTCCTTTCGCATCCTTACCGTCGGCGCACCCCGCCTCAGCCGCTGCTAGGTCAACCTCAAACGCGGGTCCAGCACGTCCCGCAGGGCGTCCCCGGCAAGGTTAAAGCCCAGCACCGCCATGGCGATAGCCCCGGCGGAGGATAGCCCCGGCCAGGGATGATCCACGATGACTGGCTGCGCCTCGTTCAACATGAGCCCCCACGACGGGCCTTCGGGCAGCTTGTCGGGCGCTACGAAGCCCAGCGCCGCCTCCGCCAGGATCACGACGCCGAGGCCGGTGGAGAAGACCACGATGATCGACGCCGCGATGTTGGGCAGGATGTAGTACACCATCGTGCGCGCATCCGAGGCCCCTATGACCCGGGCCGCTTCCACGTACTGCTGCTCCCGGGTGGACAGCACGACGCCCCGGACGATGCGCTGCACCGTGGGCGTTCCTACCAGTCCTAAGCCAACGGCTGCCACGATTAGGCTGGGGCCGCTGGTCAGGGGATTGATACTCACGATGAGGATCAGGGCGATGAGCGGCGGGAAGGACTGGAGGGCGTCCATCACCCTCTGCACCAGGACATCCAACAGTTTGCCGAAGTAGCCTGAGATGACGCCGATGGTAGTGCCCAAGAAGGTGGCCAGCGCCATCGCCCAGAGGCCGATGAAAACCGAACGGCGGGAGCCGTTGACGATGCGGGCCCATACATCGCGGCCGGCCTTATCGGTGCCCAGCCAGTGGTCAGCGCTGGGCGCTGCATAGCTCAAGACGCGGCCCTCAGGCGTGTAGAACACGTCCTCGGCGCGGTAGCGTTGGAGCCACGGTTCGCCGAGCTCGAAGCCCAGCGGGCGGTTGGGCAGATCGGGCGTCCCGAACTTAGCCTGCGGGGTGCCCAAGGTCATTGCCAGCAGGAAGAAGATGAGAAGGAACCCCACGGCGCCCAGCGGCTTCTTTCGGATAAAGCGCCAAACGCTTTGCCGCCAGGTGACCTTGCGGGGCGGCGCGCCAGCGGCCTCGGCTGCTACGGCAGGGACGGCTTGTTCTTCCAGATACACGAGTAAAACACCCCTAGCTGTAGCGGATCCTGGGGTCCAGCCAACCGTAGGCGATGTCCACCAGCAGGTTGACGAAGACCAAGACCATGGCCACGATGATGACGATTCCCTGGATCACCGGGAAGTCTGGGTTCTGAGCCACGGCGCTGGTGACGTAGAAGCCGACTCCGGGGATACGAAAGATGTACTCCAGGACCACGTTGCCGCTGACGATGCTGCCCAAGAGGATGCCGATGAGGGTAAGCACGGGGATCAGGGCGTTCTTTAGCGCGTGGCGGATGACGATGACCCTTTCGCGTAGCCCCTTGGCCCAGGCGGTGCGTACGTAGTCCTGGCGCAGGACCTCCAGCATCTGGGAACGCAGGAAGCGCATGATGATGGCGCCGGTGCCTAGGCCGCCTACCACTGCGGGGCCCGTCATAGTCTTGATGTTTTCGAGGGGGTCGTCGAACAAACCCGTATAGCTCCCCTGGGGCCCAAACCAATCCGGTAAGAACGTGCCCTCGGCATAGCGGGAGGTCAGCATAACGACCAGGATGGCCATAACGAACACGGGTATGCCCAAGAGGCCTATGGCGACGAAACGTAGAAGATAATCGATCCAGGTGTCCTGCCGGATGGCAGAGATAATGCCAACGGGTAGGGCTATGATGAGGGCCACCGCGATCTGAAGCAGGCCCAGCTCAATGGAGGGCCAGGCCCGGTCCTCTATCTCCTTCAAGACCGGCTCCCTGGTCTTGAAGGAGTCGCCCAGATCGAAGTGCATGAGGTCCCACATGAAGCGGCGGTACTGATCGACAATGGAGCTGTCCAACCGCAGCTGCTGCCGGGTGACCCGCACGCACTCCTCGTACTGGGTTTGGTCGCCCCCCGTCGCGCAGGCCCCCGCCCAACGCTTGACAACGTTGTCGGAGTCTATGCGCAGGGCCAGGAAGACCATGGTGGCCACAAGGAACAGAACAAAGAAGTTCAGTAGCAGGCGCCTAATGATGTAGGCCCTCACGCCAAACCCTCCCTACGCATGGTCCTACACCTAGCGTCTGCCCGCAGACTCTGTTGTGGGGCGTAGATGTTGCACTGGGCGAGCGCCTCCAACGTGTCCCGGCAGGTAGTGGCTAGAAATTAGCATCGCCCAGGTTCAGTGTCAACCCAATGTATTGGTCCGGTACATGTCGTGCACCCTACCTCCTTTGGCTGGCGTGGACGGGGAAGGGCATCGGCCGGAGGACAGCATCCAGGAAGTCGGCCGCCGTGTGAGGGTTGGCACGGCTGTAGGCCTCCACTACGTGCCAGCGCGTGAAGATTTCCCAGGCTGTGAAGTGGATGAAGCGGAAGCCGGGGAACGAGCTGACGATGGAGGTGTCGATCTGTACGATCTCACCGGGCCCGTGGGCGGTATATTCCCTAGGCTTGCGCACTGCGCAGGGGCGTTTGAGGGGCCTGCGGCGCAGCAAGGGTCCCGCCGTGGCGCTGCGCGGATCTGCGAGAAGGCCGAGCCGAGGACAATCCCTGCGTCGAACCTCGTGCGCGGCCTGGCGGCGGGCAAGGGCTTCCTCTTCTCGCACCGGAGAGACATGGTCCTCCGCGGGTTCGAGGCCCCCGTCGCGACTCTACGAGGTGCGCTGGCCCTCTTGAACGCCAGAAGGGCGGGTCATGGCGACCCGCCCCGGCGTGTGGCCTATCAGCGTCCGCTAATACTCCATGGGCGGAGGAGTCTCCGGACCCTTGGGCGGCTCTGGGATCTCCGTGACCAGCGACTCGGTGGTGAGAACAAGGGCGGCGATGGAGGCGGCGTTCTCCAGGGCCGTCCGGGTCACCTTCGCCGGGTCAATGATGCCGTGCTTGAGGAGGTCGCAGTACTCGCCGGTGGCGGCGTCATAACCGTAAGTGGTGTCCTTGGAAGCCCGCACCCGGTCGACGACCACCATGCCTTCCTGCCCGGCGTTTTCGGCGATCATGCGCAGGGGCTCGTCCAGGGCCTTGCGTAGGATGGTGACGCCGGTGAGCTCGTCCCCCTTCAGCTTCTTCTCCAGCTTCTCCAGAGCCTTCTGGGCCCTCACCAGAGCCACGCCGCCTCCGGGCACGATCCCCTCTTCCACGGCGGCCCGGGTCGCAGACAGGGCGTCCTCCACCCGCAGCTTGCGCTCCTTGAGCTCGACCTCGGTGGCGGCACCCACCTTGATGACGGCGACCCCGCCGGCCAGCTTGGCCAGGCGCTCTTGAAGCTTCTCGCGGTCGAACTCAGAGGTGGCGTCATCGATCTGGGCCTTGATCTGCTTAATCCTGGCCTGGATGGCCTCGTCGGACCCGTAGCCCTCGATGATGACGGTGTCGTCCTTAGTGGCCACGACGCGGCGGGCGCGGCCCAGGTCCGAGACCTGGGTGTTCTCCAGCTTCCGGCCCATGTCCTCGGTGATGAAGGTGCCGCCGGTGAGGATGGCGATATCCTCCAGGATGGCCTTGCGGCGGTCGCCGAAGGATGGCGCCTTTATGGCCAGGGCGTTGAGGGTGCCCCGGAGCTTGTTGACCACCAAAGTGGCCAGGGCCTCCCCTTCGCAGTCGTCGCAGATTATCAGGATGTTCTTGGTGACCTGGAGGGCCCGCTCCAGCACCGGCAGAAGGTCCTGCACGCTGGAGAGGCGCTTGTCGGTGATGAGGATGTAGGGCTCGTCCAGGACGGCCTCCATCCGGTCCGGGTTGGTGACGAAGTAGGGAGAGATGTAGCCGCGGTCCAGCTGCATGCCCTCCACGAACTCCGTCTCCATGCGGATGCCCTTGCCTTCTTCGACGGTGATGACGCCGTCCTTGCCCACCTTCTCCATGACGTCGGCGATGATCTCACCGATCTCAGGATCGTGGCCGGAGATGGTGGCTACCTGGGCGATCTGCTCCTTGCCGGCGACGGGCTTGGCGATTTCGCGGATGGCCTCGATGACGGCCTGAACCCCCTGTTCCAGGCCGCGCTTGACGGCCATGGGGTTGGCGCCGGCGGCTACCACCTTCATGCCTTCGCGAACGATGGCCTGGGCCAGGACCGTGGCAGTGGTGGTGCCATCGCCGGCCACGTCGTTGGTCTTGCTGGCTACCTCCCGGGCCAGTTGGGCGCCGAGGTTCTCGAAGGGATCCTTGAGCTCGATCTCCTTGGCCACGCTGACGCCGTCGTCGACGATGGCCGGGGGCCCGAACTTCTTCTCCAAGATGACGTTGCGGCCGCGGGGCCCCAGGGTTACGCGGACGGCATCGGCCAGGGCGTCGACCCCGTCCTTAAGGCGGCGCCGGGCCTCTTCGTCAAATAGCAACTGTTTTGCGGGCATGGTGACCTTCCTTCTGTCCCTCTCGCCTCATCCTCAGGCCAGCTTGGCCAGGATGTCGCTCTCCTTAAGGACCATGTACTCCTCGTCCTCGGATCCGTAGACGCCCCGCGGGATCTCCTGGCCGCTGTACTTGGCGTAAAGGACGCGATCCCCCACCTTGAGGTCGATGGGGATGCGCTTGCCGTTCTCGTCCAGGCGTCCCGGCCCCACGGCGATGACCTCGCCCAGCTGCGGCTTCTCGCGGGCGGTGTCCGGGATGACGAGGCCGCTGGCGCGAACCTCCTCCAGCTTGCTCTGCTTGACTACCACCCGGTCACCCAGGGGGACGACCTTGGTGGCGGTCTTGGTCTTGGTGGTGGTGGCCATAATCCGTTCCCTCCTTCCAAAGGTTCTATGTGCGGCTGCAAGGGAGTGGTTAGCACTCGTGAGGCGTGAGTGCTAACCAAGGGAATCTTAGAACAGATGCAGGGAAGTGCGCAAGGGGGCCCCGGCAGGGACCCTCCATGGCAGGGCGAACGTCCCGGACAGGGTTGTGGGGCTACACGAAACCGTGTAACATGCGGGTA
>DAOUAG010000233.1:0-6701 GCA_034433815.1 Dehalococcoidia bacterium
AAGATCTGGAAGTTCCCCAGGTCCAAGTCCCTCAGGAAGGAGCCGAACTCCTCTTGCTCGATGGTGATCTTCACCCCTAGCTTCTCCTCCCACATGGCGGTGATGGCCTCCAGGACATCCGAGGGGCTGGCACCTTGGCCGGTGGTGAGCAGGGTCACGTCCTTGAGCAAGTCCGGTCCGCCCGCCTCGTCCAGGAGCTTACGGGCGGCGTCAGGATCGTACGGTATGCCCTCCAGCTTATCGTTGTATCCGGGCATCCCGGGCGGCAGGACGCCTTTGGCGGGCGCAAACAGCCCCTGGAGTATTTCGTTGGCCAAGAGGTCCCGGTCCAAGGCCATGGCCAACGCCCGCCTCACTCGTGGGTCGTCGAAGGGCTTCTCCGCCGTGTTGAAGCCTATGTAGTAGACGTCCAGCGATTCGGACTCCACGTACTCCTTGTTCAGGGGCTCGTTGGGGTCCCGCACCCGTTCGATGTCGTTGAGGCCGACGCCTGTTATGTCGATCTCGTCGTTCTCGTACATGGTCATAGGGGACCCGCCGGCCAGCAGGTAAGTCACCTTCTTCAGCGACGGCTTGGGGTCCAGATAGTAGGCGTCGTTGGGCTCCAGGACGATGCGTTCGCCGAGCTGCCACTCCTTCATCTTGAAGGGGCCCGTGCCGTTGGGCTTGCGCGTCCAGTTCCCCTCGAAGCAGGTGGCGTCCTTCACCTCGTTGCGGTCCACGACGTAGGCGGTGGGGTAAGTCAGCTTGTACAGGAACAGAGCGTTAGGGGCCTTTAGCGTTAGCTCCAGGGTGTTCTCGTCCACGACCTTGATGCCGCTCACCTCATCAGCCTTGCCGGTGACGAACTCGGTGACGCCGGCCAGGTCGTCCAGATACACCTCGCCGACGGTAGACTGGGTCTTGGGATTCAAGGCTCGCTCCATGGAGAACTTGAAGTCGGAGGCGGTGACGCGCCGGGAGCGATCGTGAAAGAGGACGTTTGTGCGCAGATGGAACGTGTACACCAGGCCATCGTCGCTGACATCCCATCGCTCAGCAATGTCCGGGATCAAGTTGAGATCGCGATCGAAGGTAACGAGCCCCGAGAAGATCTCGACGATGTACTCCGCCGATGAGGCATCCGAGGCGCAGGCCGGGTCCAGGGTGATGGGGTCAGGGCCGAAGAGGCGCAGCTCCCCCTCTACCCTCTCCGGCAGAGGAGAGCCCTGGGCAGGCGAAGCCCCGCTGGAACCAGATGAGCCGCCGCCAGCGAAGAGGGCAATGGACAGCCCACCCAGCACCAGCACTAGTACCACGGCTATGCCTGTGAGGACAAGGACGAGCCTGCGGGTTTCCATAGCGAGGTCCTCGATCAGCTAATCGGCGCGTTCCCTTTACTCTTTTCCCGCATCATACCAGCTCGCCGGGCAAGAGGGAAACCCCAACCGCTCGCGCCGAGGTCCCGAGCATGAGTGGGGATGTGCACCGGCTCAGGGCCCAGGCTCCCCTTCCACCTCGGTCACGGCTATATGCAGCTCTTTCAGCTGCTCCGGGCTGACCGGGCTGGGCGCGCCCGTCATGGGTTCTACCGCGCTCTTGGTCTTGGGGAAAGCGATCACCTCTCGGATGTCGTCCACGCCCACCAGGAGGGCCACTGTCCGGTCCAGGCCCATGGCGATGCCGCCGTGGGGCGGTGCCCCATACTCGAAGGCCTCCAGCATATGACCGAACCGGCGCCGCGCTTCGTCCGGGGAAAGGCCCAGTACGGAGAACATCTTCTCTTGGAGCTCGCGGCGGTGAATACGGATGCTGCCGCCTCCCAGCTCCCATCCGTTGCAGGTCAGGTCATAGGCGCGAGCCCTGACCCGGCCGGGGTCCGTATCCATCAGTGGGATATCCTCCTCCACCGGCGACGTGAACGGGTGGTGCATGGCGTAGTAACGCCCATCCTCTTCATGCCACTCCAAAAGGGGGAAGCCCGTGATAAAGGCAAAATGCCGGACGCCCTCGTCTATCAGCCCCAGCCTGCGGCCCAACTCCCGGCGCAAGGCGTCCAGCGCCTTGGCAGCTGCTTCCGGTTTGTCCGCCACCATCAGCAGCATGTCCCCACGCTGGGCGCCGGCGAGACGGGCCATCTCCCGCGCTTGCTCGGCCGTGAAGTACTTCGCCACGGGCGAGCGCAGCTCTTCCTCCGATATATCTTCGATGCCACCTTCGCCCAGGAAGGCCAGGGATACCAGGCCCTTGGCGCCGTACTGCTGGACGAAGGTCGTCAGGTCGTCGGTCTGCTTCCGGCTAAAGGCGGCGCCGCCAGGGACGCAGAGGCCGCGGACGACGCCCCCCGAGGCGATGGTCTGCCGGAACACCTGGAACTCGCTATCCCGTAACGCAGCACTGAAATCCCTGAGTTCCAGGCCGAAGCGCAGGTCCGGCTTGTCGCTGCCGAAACGGGCCATCGCTTCCTGGTAGGTGAGCCGGGCAAAGGGCTTGACTACCCGCAGGTCCGGGCGCAGCGACTCGAACAGCCCCGTGTAGAGCTCTTCCATTAGGGCGAGGATGTCCTCCTCCTCGACGAAGCTCATCTCCACGTCCAACTGGGTGAATTCGGGCTGCCGGTCCGCCCGGAGGTCCTCGTCACGGAAGCAGCGGGCGATCTGGAAGTAGCGTTCGAAGCCGGCGACCATGAGGATCTGCTTCAGTTGCTGGGGCGACTGGGGAAGGGCGTAAAAACGGCCCGGGTTCACGCGGCTGGGCACCAGATAGTCCCGCGCGCCTTCGGGGGTAGGGGCCGTAAGGATGGGCGTCTCGATCTCCAGGAATCCCTTAGCCGTCATGAAGTCCCGGATGTATTTGGTGGCGGCCGCGCGCATGACGATGTTGCGGTGCATCGTCTCGCGCCGCAGGTCCAGGTACCGGTACCTGAGCCGTAGCAGCTCTTCCACCTCTGTTTCCTCGGCGATGTAGAAGGGCGGGGTCTTAGCGGGATTGAGGATTTCAGCGCTAGTCACGCGAACCTCGATTTCCCCGGTGGGCAGGCTAGCGTTCTCGGTCCCCGGGGGCCGCCTGCCCACGGTGCCCTTCACCCGCAGCACGAACTCGCCGCGGGCGGCGTCGCCAACGGCGTAGGCTTCGGCAGAGAGCTTGGGGTTGAAGACGACCTGCACCAGGCCGCTGTGGTCGCGCAGGTCGATAAAGATAAGCCCCCCGTGGTCTCGCCGGCGGTGGACCCAGCCAGCAAGGGAAACCTCCTGGCCCTCGTGCAGGGGGCGCAGTTCGCCGCAGTTGTGACTCTTGAGCATAGTGTGAGTGTAGGGGGCGCGCGCCCGACGGTCAAAGCATGCCGCGGATCAGGCCCCGGGGCCACCTCGTAAGACCCGCTCGTCTCCCACCCGGCGGGTCACGCGTTTTTCGTCCAGGTGCTCCAGGAGCGCTTGCGCGTACTTGCGGCTCGTTCCGAACATGTCCCGCACCTGGGCCAGGGTCACCGAGCCGTGCTCCTGGAGATAATCCGTTATGCGGGCCACCATCTCGTGGTAGGTGCGAGCGTCGAAAACCACGCCGTCCTGTACTCGCACCACCTCACCCTTGCCTTCCAAGTAGGCTAGCAGGTCATCCTCCGGCGCAAACCCGGGAGCAGGCGCGAAGGGGTTGGCCCGGAGCGCCGCCAAATAGGCCTGGGCTTGGGCCTCCTGGCCGGGATTCAGGCGCGGTTCGTAACCCGGCAGGGCCACGGCCGCGCCCGCCTCCTTCAGGTCGCCCCTCTCCCGCCAAAGGGTAAGGAGGCTATCGAAGACGCGGGGCGCAAGGCGAAGCCGGCTCCGCAGCTCCTCCCGCGGCATGCCCGGCCGTAACGGCGCCGCCTCGTGATATCCCGCCAAGATGTCCTTGCACGAGGCGGTGAGCCTGGCGAGGTCGGAAGACGCGCAAAGGAGCGAACTCTCCTGCAGATCATCGCCCCCCAGCGCCACCACTCGCCCGGCCTCGACCAGGCGCCGGGCGGCCTCCCGAGCCTCTGCCGCTCCGATGCCACTCTCTTGCACGATAGCCGACAGCGGGGACGGGCCCAATCGCTCCAGGGTGAACTCCAGCACATCTTCAAGAGACCCAGCCTCGAGGGTTGCCAGAGCATCCAGCGTAGGCGGGTGATACCGGCGGTGCCGCCTGGGTTGCGTATCGATTACGGTGCCGCCGCCCAAGGTGTCGTTCGGATCGCGAATTATGAAGCGATCGCCCCGGAGGACCGCTACGGGACTACGGAGGCGGATCTGGGCCCAGGCGCTCTGACCTGGCGCCAGGGCTTCGCAATCCAGCAGAACCAGCCGGCCGGGAGCCTCGGCAGCGGCGGTGTGGAACGTCACCTCCAGGCCATGACGGATGGCCCGGCCAAGATAACCCACGGCCCGCAGACGCGCGTCTACTACCGTGGTGGGCCGCAAGGTGCCCGGCAACGCCACCACCATGCCGCGGCGCAGGCTGCCTGCCGGGACCCCTGCCAGATTCACCGCCGTGCGGCTCCCGGGCGCCGCCACCTCTACCTTACGGCCGTGAATCTGGAGACCCCGGATCCGGGCCCTCATCTCCCCTGGGACTATCGTTACGTCGTCCCCTACTCTCAACGGGCCGTCGCACAGGGTCCCCGTGACCACCGTGCCGAACCCGGCTACGGTGAAGGCCCTGTCGATGGGAAGCCGCGGGCGCCCGATATCGCGCTTGGGCGGCGTCCGCGCCAACTGCGCCTCGATGGCCGAGAGGAGCTGCCCGAGCCCGTCCCTGGTGACGGCGGAGCAGGGAACGATGGGGACCCCATCCAGCGTCGTGCCCGCCAACGCCTCCCGCACGTCGGCCACGGCCATACTCAAGAGGTCACCCTCGACTAGATCGGCCTTGGTGACGGCCACCACGCCGTGGGAGACGCCCAGGAGATCGAGGATGGCCAGATGCTCCCTGGTCTGGGGCATGACACCCTCATCGGCCGCCACGACCAGCAGGGCGAGATCGATGCCGCCGGCCCCGGCCAGCATGTTCTTGATGAACCGCTCGTGCCCGGGCACATCCACTATGCTGACCTCGATGCCGCCGGGCAGCTTCAGCCAGGCGAAACCCAGATCGATGGTGAGGCCGCGCTCCTTCTCTTCCCGTAGGCGATCCGGGTCGATGCCCGTCAGGGCGCGCACCAGCGCCGATTTCCCGTGGTCGATGTGTCCAGCGGTGCCGATGACGTACATGGGCGGGGCCACCTCCGATTCTAGCACCGGCCCGCGACCCTCTGATACGATACGGCCGGCCATGACCGCTGGCTACGTCTATGACCCCCTATACTTGGAGCACTCCGCTCCAGGGCACCCGGAATCGCCCGACCGCCTGCGGGCGATCCTCTCCCACCTGGAGGAGAGCGGCGTCTTGGCCCGGATGGCGCGCGTCGAGGCGCGGGACGCAACAGAGGAAGACCTTCTGCTGGTGCACAGTCGAGACCACGTCGAGCGGGTGCGTTCCACCTGCGCCGCCGCCACCGGCAACCGCTGGTTCGACCCCGACACCTACGCGGGACCGCGCTCCTATGAGGCGGCGCTGCGGGCCGTTGGCGGCGTCCTGGCGGCACTGGACCAGGTCCTAGACGGCGCCCTCGCCTCCGCCTTCTGCCTGGTGAGGCCTCCGGGGCATCACGCGACCCCTACGCGGGCCATGGGGTTCTGCCTCTTCAACAACGTTGCCATCGCTGCTGCCCACGCCCTGGAACGCCGAGGTCTCCAACGGGTGGCCATCGTCGACTTCGACGTGCATCACGGAAACGGCACCCAGGACGCATTCTATTCCGACCCGCGGGTCATCTATTTTTCCACCCATCAGTACCCTCACTACCCCGGCACAGGCCACTGGTCCGAGACCGGTGAGGGCGAGGCGCGAGGGACGACCGTCAACGTGCCGTTGCCCGCCGGCTGCGGCGACGCGGAGTACCTCCGGGCATACCGCGAGGTCTGCGTACCGGTCCTCCGACGCTTCCAGCCCCAGCTCATCCTGGTGTCGGCCGGCTTCGACGCCCACTTCGCCGATCCGCTGGCCGGCATGCTGGTGAGCACTCGCGGGTACTACGAAATAGCGTCGCTCTTGCTGGATCTGGCCATGCAGTGCTGCCAGGGGCGTATCGTCTACACACTGGAGGGCGGATACGACCTTACGGCTCTGGCATGGTCCGCGCGCGCCTGCATCGAGGCCACATCGGGCCGTGACTTCTCCCCCGATCCCCTCGGCGCGGCCCCCGGCGTGCCCGGGCCCGACATCACCAAACTCCTGGCGGCTGTGAAGGCCGCGCACTCACTGACCGCAGACTGAAAAGCGGAAGATTTTTCCGCGCCGAACCCCTTGACTTCCGCGTGACGTTGACCATAATGGTCAGGCAGGCGAGAGCGAGGGGGTGCGTGCCCCCCAGAGGGCCCGCTGCGGCACGGGCCGTGGGGGTACACAGCCTGAGCTTAAAGGCCCGCCTGGGGGGTCAGGCGGGCTTCGCCATGTTATCAGCCAGGCAGTAGCCGGACGAAAACCTCATTGGCCAAGAGCTGTCCCTTCCTGGTGAGGCGTAGACGACGGCCATCCACCTCTACTAACCCCGCAGACTCGACCTCTGCCAAACCCTCGCCGAAAACGTCCCGTGGTTCAACGCCGAACCGGCGACGGAACTCCCCAGCGTCTAAGCCCTCGTTCAACCGCAGCGCTAGGATGGC
>DAOUAG010000234.1:0-3169 GCA_034433815.1 Dehalococcoidia bacterium
GTTCAGCAGTACAATCGTCGCCCTCACCCCGTGGCGCTGTATGGCCAGCAGCCCGTTCATGTCGTGGTAGAAGGACAGATCGCCGATGACCAGCACTACGGGCTCCAGGGAAACGGCCGCGACTCCCAGCGCCGTCGAGACGATGCCATCGATGCCACTGGCGCCCCGGTTGGCCATGAACCGCAACGGTTTTTTCCCGCCGGGGAGGAAGCCGTCCAGGTCTCGGACAGGCATGCTGTTCCCCGCAAAGACGATGGCCCGCTCCGGCAAGCAATCAGGCAGGCGCAAGAAGACGCCGGGCTCGGTCAGGACGCCACGTTGCGAGAAGCTTCCATCCAGGACCGCCCGCGCCCCGGCGTTCGCCTCGCGCCAGAGGGCCGCCCACGACGTCTCCGGCGCGGCAGCAAGCGATGGCGCCGTGTCCAGCGCCTCCCTCAGGGCTTCGCAGAACGATGTGGCATCCGCCTCGAACGCTTCATGGGCGGTTAGGGAGGGATCGTTCCAACCCCCCGGCAGGACCAGTACCTGGCGGGCATGGCCCTGCCGCTCAAGGTATTGGAGGAGCGTCTTGGAGGTCGGCGTCGCCCCGAAACGCAGCACGACATCGGGAGACAACTCGCGGGCCAAACCCTCGTGGCGTAGGAACAGATCGTAGGCGTCCATGATGAGGGGGCCGTGGTGGGGCCCGCAGCGCACCTGCGACAGCGGGTCGGCCAGGACCGGATACCCCAACCGTTCCGCCAGCGCCGCCACGGCCTGGGGGAAGCCCGGGTCGTCCTGGGGCCCGCAGACGATGAGCCCCTGGCGAGACCCCCGCAGCTCCTCTGCCAGCGGTGCCAACTCGGAGACGGCTACTCGCCTGGGTGCGCTAAAGACCCCGCGGTGAGGCGGCGACTCCCCTTCATCCCCCCAGCGCGGAGACCCAGGCAAGAGAGGCTCGCGGAAAGGCAGGTTGACGTGCACAGGCCCAGGGATGTCGCGCCTCGCCTCGGCCCAGGCCCGGCAGGCCATGGTGCGAAAGTAGCGAACGGTGCCCTCGCTGGCGTCCGGCACAGGCATCTCCAGCGACCACTTGACGTGGCGACCATACAGCCGGCCCTGATCGATGGTCTGATTGGCGCCCACTTCCCGCAACTCGGGCGGCCGGTCCGCCGTGAGAACCAGGAGGCCGATCTGCCCGTAGCGGGCCTCCGCCACCGCCGGCGCGAAGTTCACGGCCGCCGTCCCGGAAGTACAGACCACCGCCGCCGGTTCGCGCAGAGCCTTGGCTATGCCGAGGGCGAAGAACGCGGCCGAACGCTCGTCCAGGTGCGTCCACAGCGTGATGCCGGGATGCTGCCGGAACAGAATCGCCAGCGGCGCCGAACGGGAACCCGGTGCGACACAGACGTGCCGCAGGCCCGAGCGCGCCAGCTCCTCCACAAAGGCGCCGACGCACAGATCGAGAGCGACCGCTCCACTACCCTCCATCACTCCACCTCAGCGCCCAAGGCCCAGAGCATCGCCCGTAACTTCAACCCCGACTCCTCATACTCGCGCTCCGGGTCCGAACCAGAAACGATGCCGCAGCCGGCAAAGAGGTCTGCCACCTGGCCTAGCACCAGAGCAGAGCGGATGGCCACCGCGAACTCCCCATCCCCCCTGCCGTCTACCCAACCGACCGGGCCGGCGTACCAGCCGCGATCGAAAGGCTCGAGGCGCCGTATGAGCTCCAACGCCGGTTCCCTAGGCCATCCGCCAGTGGCGGGCGTTGGATGCAACCGTGCCACCAGATCTAGGACATCGTGATCCGCAGACAATACCCCCCGCAGAGGCGAGTGGAGGTGCTGAACGTTGGAGACCCGTAGAAGCGACGGGCTTGCGGGCACGTCCAGCCCCGAGCAGAGGGGCGCAAGCGCTTCAGCCAGCGCCTTGACGACGAGGCTGTGCTCCCTTCGCTCCTTCTCGTCTGCGAGGAGCGCTTGGGCCCAGCGCCGGTCCTCGGCGCGGCTGGGCCCGCGAGGCGCCGACCCGGCCAGCGGGTCCGCTGCCACCCTTCGCCCAGAGAGGCGCACCAGACGCTCCGGCGTGGCGCCGAGGAAGCAGGCATCACCCCGCGCGTAGGCGAAGATGGTGCACTGGGGGTACCCTTCTCGCAGGCGGCGCAGAACGGAGGCCAGGGCGATGGGTCGTCCGCAATACACCCGCACCCGCCGCGCCAACACCACCTTCTCAACGTCGCCCTCGGCGATAGCCGCCAACGCTTCGCCCACGGTGCTGCGCCAGGCGGAGAGGCCGGGTTCGTCCGATACACTGGCGATTTCGCACCCCAACCCATTCCCGGCAGCGGCTGTGGTCGCGCCGGTGCTCAGCCAACGGCTCAGCTCACCGACGATCGTCGGCGAGGCCACCGGGGCCTCCTCCTGATGGGCACATGCCACGTTGACGTTCACCCACGATGAGCCGCTGGCGGAGAGATAGACGAAGCGCGGCACGATGAGCCCATAGGGCAGGCGCGACCACAGGCCATCGGGCTCCCGGGACGGATCGAAGGCGAAACCGCCAACCGCCAGCGGCGCCGGCAAGGGGCTTGAACGAGCCGCATCCACCACGGACCGATTTCTTACTTGCTGCCAGCTAGCCGACGCCTGGCCGGCATCCCCACCGCGGTCAAGCCCCACCCGGGCAGCGACGCCCGCGCCGACGAGGGCGAAGCCACGGCTCGGCTGGTACCAAAGAAACCGCTCTCCGGTCGCGGCAGCGAAAAGGTCCACCGGGTCCGCAGGCGGAGCCTCCATGGTGACGCAGAGGAGGGAAGGACGTTCCTCGCCGAAAGCGTCGGCAAGGAGGCGGCTCAGGCGCTCCCCTAGAGCATCGGCCAGAAGGCTCGAGACAGGAACCACGATCAGCCCCCCGGTGGCTGGCAACCCGGCGCCCTCACGCTGTTCAGAAGGATGGGACGCAGGGCAGCGTACGCGTCTTCCAGGCGACGCGGTTGGCCCGAGAGGGCCCAGCTGGTTATCACCTCGTTGAGGGCTCCGAACCAGGCCATCGCGGCCACCTCGGTGTCGATGGGGCCGATGACTCCGCTCCGCACAGCCTCGTCTAGATGATGGCGGATGACGGCTACGAACTCGCTGCGGATGCTGGCCATCCGGCGGTGAAACTCCCGGCCGGCGCCCAAGGCCTC
>DAOUAG010000235.1:0-2170 GCA_034433815.1 Dehalococcoidia bacterium
CCGACGCCTAAAGCCTCGGCAAAGGCGCCCGCCCGTTCGCTGGCATCGGCGGCGGCCGCCTTCATCGCCTCCTTCTCCAAAGCCAGGCAGTCCTTCACGGTGTACGAGACCCCGGTCCAGCTAAGGGTGAGGCCCTCTCCAAGGCCGGCAGCCGCGTCCCGGGCCGCCTGCACGATGCCATCTAGGGAACCGACGTCACCCACCTTGGCCCGCAGGGTCGCACTGGCGTAGGGGTCCGAGTAGTACTGGGCCACCAGCTCGATATCCCCTCGCGGCACACCGGCCGCCACCAGCGCATCGATCACCGGCTTCAACGTCTCTTCGGTGATGGGCTGCGCCGGCGCCGGCGTCGCCAGCGGAGACTCGCTGCCGGGCTCCTCGCCAGGCACGGGCTCCGGCAACGGCACCGGCTTCGGGGGCTCGCCGTAGTAGCCCGAACGGGTGAAGTTGAACTCCACCACGGCGCTGTCCGCAGGCGCAGCCGCCGAACCGTAACCCTGCACCGTGATGCCGCCGGCTGCCGGCGCGAGCTGGGGCGCCCCCAGGAGGCCAGAACCGGTGCCCGGATACGCGATGCGGCTATCGACCCCGGCGCTGGCGTCGCCGCCGACGCCCACGGGGGCACCGGACTGAAGGGCGCCCGTCGCGGGGCTCTCTATCGTCAGCTTCCCGCCGCCGGCCCCCGGAGCCATAGCCGATGCGAGGCCGAGGCCCCTCTGAGTCCGGATGGCCATCTGGCCCCCATCGCCGTCGCCGGTGGCCAAAACCACCACGGCGACTATGACCGGTACGCCGATGGCAGCGACCAGCGCCGCTGACGCCACTAGCTTCGTCTTCATGATTGCACCTCCTGCATCAGTTCCGCTTGTCCTACCGCTTCAGACGTGTTTCGTTCCACAAAAGTTCCCGCTTGTTAGGTTCTCTATCCGCTTCTGCGGCGGCCGATGGTGAGGGCCCCGCTGGCGGCCACGGTCAGCCCTAAGCCCGCCGCTAACCCTATCGCCACCGCGCTCAGGCCGCCGCCATCGTCGCTGGCCTGTTCTCCGGCTCCCATCTCGATCATGATTTCCCCTGAGGTTTCCTCGTTCGCGGCCGCAGGAGCCGTCGCAGCAGGGGTCGGGGGCACCACGCGCTCAAAATCCTGGGCGCTTGCCGCCGAGGGCGTGGATTCGGCGGATGGCCCCGCCAAGTCGCCACCTTCAGGCGGCGCCAGCCCCTGCATCCCTTCCGTTAACCGGTCCGCGGCCGACTTGGGCGCAGCGGCCGGCCCGGGGCCCGCTTCCTGGCCTCCACGCAGGTCCGCCACCAGCACCACGGCCAGGGCCACGGCGAGCCCCGCAGCCGCCAGACGGGAGGCCATCTCCAACCGTCGCAGAGTTGACGCACCGGAACGGCGCGGCCCCTCCAACATGCCAGGGGTGAGGGCGAAGGAACGCGGTGCATCTTCCAGAGGGATGGAGCCCAAGGCGCGTTTCACGGCCCGCAGCTCCGCCAGCTCGATGCGGCAAGCCTCGCAAGCCGCCAGGTGGTCCTCCAGCCGGCGCTGGTCTCCGAGCGACAGCTCCCCGTCCAGGTAAAGAGCTAATTTGTTACGCACCCTGCGGTGCCAGCCTGGCAACCTCATCTTTGCATCTCACCTTCTGGACGTTCGGCGCGCTGGAAAAGTTCCCCTTGTAGCGCTGGGTCGGCCCGGAGGATGGCCCGCAGCCTTAGCCGCGCCCGGGCGATGCGTGACTTCACAGTGCCCAGCGGCACATCCATCACCGCGGAGATTTCGGAGTAGTCCATCCCCTGCACGTCGCAGAGGATTACGGCCAGACGCTGGTCCGCCGGCAGAGCGTTTAGCGCCTTCTGGATGGCCGACACCATTTCACTGCGCTCCAGTTGACGCGCTGGCGACGGGCTTGGGCTCGCGAGCTCTGCCAGGCCGCCTTGCTCCAGCGTCGCGTCCAAAGAGACCGCCGGCCGCGCCCGCCGGCGGCGCAGCTCGTCGTAACAGACGTTGGCGGCGATGCGGTGCAACCACGCACGGAAGGAGCCGCCCCGGAAGGAGCCTAGCCGCCGGAAGGCCGCGATAAAGGCCTCCTGGGTGGCGTCTTCCGCCGCGGCGGCCGAGCCCAACATCCGCAGACAGAGGTTGTAGAGCCCTCGCTGATGTCGTTCCACGAGG
>DAOUAG010000236.1:0-9054 GCA_034433815.1 Dehalococcoidia bacterium
CCGGCCAGCGGGTCAGCGGACTCCACGAACCGGGAAAAGGCCGCGAACGTCAGGTTCACGGCGTTGAACATTAGCTCGATGCCCATTAGGACGCCCACGAAATTCCGCTTGGCCAAGGCGAGGTAGAGGCCCACCGCGAACAAAATGGCGCCCACCACTAGGTAGTGCTCCAGGTCGACCGACATCAGTCCTCCGCCTCTTCGCCTACTCCCTCAGGGCGTACCAGAAGGATGGCGCCCAGCATCGCCACCAGCAACACGCCCGAGGCGATCTCGAAGGGCAAAACGTACTTGTCCAGCAGGGCGCTGCCGATCGCCGACGCCGTCTCACGGAAACCCTCCCGGCCCGCTATCGCCCAGTCCGTATCCAGGGCCGCGAAGACCATGATCACACCCATCAGGCCGGCCAGCACCACCGCTGGCAGGAATAGAAACGTCTCCGCGTTGTCCCGCCGCGCCCTCGGCGTCAAGAGGATCGCAAACACCATGAGGATCGATATCGCACCGGCGTATATCAACAGTTGCACCACGGCCAGAAAGTCCGCCGACAACGTTACGTAGAGCCCGGCCACTCCGGCGAAGGCCGTGACGAGGGCCACCACCGAGTGAATCAGGTTCCGCACAACCGCCACAGCCAGGGCCGAACCGACCGTCAGAATGGCCAAGACGTAAAAAGCGATGACGGTACCCGTGTCTTCCATCACGCCCCCGGAGATGCCCCACGATACAGGACCGCCCCCACCTCTTTGGTGAGAACGGCCCTCGCCGGCTGCCGCTGCGGCCGGGCGTGGCCAAGGACCCATCCCCAACCGACCACCAGCGCCACCGCCAACACCGCGTTCACCACGGCGAAGATCGGCAGCGCCTCTCCAGCAGATAGCTCGGCCTCGTCCCAAATCAGCACCTCGGCGCCGGCCGCCAACACGTTGACCACGGCGAGTGGCAGCATGAACTTCCAGGCGAAGGCCATGAGCTGATCGATGCGCAGCCGGGGCAGCGTGCCGCGCGACCAAATGTAGAGGAAGAACACGGCGTACAGTTTGGCCAAGAAGATCACCCACCCAGGCACCCACTGTTCCAAACCCCACGCTGTCCAACCGCCAAGGTAGAGACTGACGGCCACGGCCGCCACCGCAAAGCCCGCCAAGTACTCGGCCTGGTAGAAGAAGCCGAACTTGATGCCCCCATACTCCACGTGGTAGCCGGCCACGATCTCCGATTCGGCCTCCGCTATGTCCATCGGAGAGCGATTTATCTCCACCGCGCCAGCGACGAGATAGGCCAGAAGGCCCAGGGGCTGCACGAACAGCAACCAAGCGTCGTTCTGGTCCTGCCAGCCCACCAGATCGCCCAAGCGCATGCTCCCAACGAAGACCACAGCCCCCAAAAGAGCCAACACCTGGATTAACTCGTAGCTGATGAGCATGGCCACTGTGCGCATTGCACCCAGGAGAGCGTACTTGTTGTTGCTGGACCAACCCGCAACGAACACGGCCACCGTGTTGAGCGAACTTATCCCGATCAGGAACAGGACCCCCACGTTCAGATCGGCCAGCACCATACGCTCTCCGAAGGGGATCACCGCATACACCACCATCGTGGGTATGAAGATGACGATGGGCGCCGACCAGAAGAGGAGACGATCTGTCCCCCTGGCGGTGATGGCCTCCTTCAGCAAGAGCTTCAGGGCGTCGGCAATCGGCTGAAGGAGCCCTTGCGGCCCGACGCGGTTCGGCCCGATGCGATTCTGCATCAGCGCCACGGCCCTGCGCTCGATCCATATGAATGCCAGCACGCTGAGGATCAGCCACAGCAGGATCGCCACGACGCCGATGACGCTGGACACTACATACGGGACCCACTCCGGCGCGCCCCAGTCTCGCAGCTCGTCCAGCAACGCCCCGACGGCGTTGCCCAGGTCTCGTAGGTCGTACCAGCGGGCGTCCAGCAACGTCACCGGTCCACCTCGCCCACGACGATATCTATGCTGCCCAAGATCACTACTGCGTCGGCTACCGTCCGGCCGATGGTCATGTGTTTTAGCGCCGTCAGGTTGATGAACGACGGTGAACGGATATGGAACCGGAACGGCGCCGGGCTGCCATCGCTCACGATGTAGAACCCGATCTCGCCCCGCGGCGACTCGATGCGCGCATAGGCCTCGCCCGCCGGTGGCCGGATCGCCAGCGGCGCCACCGGCGCGCCGACAGGCTGCGCTGTGGCCGTGCCGATGCGGGCGTGCACTGGCCCGCCAGGCATCATCTCCACTGCCTGCTCGATGATGCGCAGGCTCTGCCGCATCTCCGCCAGCCGCACCGCAAACCGGTCATAAACGTCTCCCTGGGTGCCGACCGCAATATCGAAGTCCACCTTGTCGTAGGCCGCATACGGGTCCGCCTTGCGGATGTCCCAGGCTACCCCGCTGGCCCGCAGCATGGGGCCGCTCACGGAGAAGGCGATCGCCTCCTCCGGCGTCAGCACACCGAGACCTCTGGACCTGGCCACGATGATCTCGTTGGACAGCAGCAGCCCCTCGTACTCCTCCATTCGCCGCGGCAGGTCTTTCAGCAACGCCCGGACGGCTGGCACGAACTCCGGCGGGACGTCCCGGGACACGCCGCCGATGCGCATGTAGTTCAAAGTGAGTCGGGCGCCGCTGGCCATCTCGAAGAGGTCAAGTATCTTCTCGCGGTCTCGCAGCATGTGCATGATCGGCGTCTGCCAGGCGCCGCAGTCGTTGGCAAAGGTGCCCACCGCCATGCAATGGCTAGCATAACGCTGGAGCTCGCACATTATCGTCCGTAGGTACTGCGCCCTGGGTGGCGGCTCGATGCCGCATAGCTTCTCCACGGCCAGCACGTAGGCCAGATTGCCCGTCATCGCCGACAGATAGTCCGTGCGGTCGGTGAAGGGGATGTTCTGCGTGTACGTCCTTTCCTCTGCCAGCTTCTCCATCGACCGGTGCAAATACCCCATCACCATGTCGGCATCGATGATCTTCTCGCCATCCAGGGTCAAACGCAGGCGGAAAACGCCGTGGGTGCTGGGGTGCTGGGGCCCCACATTGACGACGAAGGGTTCGCTCTTCAGCGTCACCTTAACCCCTACCCGCTAGCGGCCCACCGGGCTCGCCAGGAAAACGCTCCAGGCCCGCCATCTTGCCACCCGGCAGATTGAGGAAGTCCTTGCGCAGCGGATGACCGGAGAAGCCCTCCCACAGGAAGATGCGCCTCAGGTCCGGGTGGCCCTCGAAATAGACGCCCATGAGGTCGTACGCCTCGCGCTCCTGGAGTTGCGCGCCGGGCCATACCTGCACCACCGAGGGCACCCGCGCATCGTCACGGCCATCGGTGCGCACCTTGACGGCGGCCATGCGGTTGAAGCGGATGGAGGTCAGGTGATAGACGACTTCGAAGTATTCCAGGCGGTCTACAGCCGTTAGGGAGTTGAGGTACTTGAACTGGAGTCCTTCCTCATCCCGCAGGAACATCGCCACCTCCAGCCACCGCTCCCGCTTCACCGTCACGGCCTCCGGCGCGGCATCCTGCACGGCCCCAGGGAACCGCTGCTCTATCTCATGCGCCAGCTCCAGCCCAGTGACGGCGACGGTCATCCTAGCTCCACTCCAGGGCGTTCTTTCGCCATGCGTAGAGCAGGCCCAACAACAGCACTACGACGAAGGTGACCACCTCGACGAACCCGGCCAGCGCTAACCTTTGGGCCGACACCGCCCAGGGGTAGAGGAAGACCGCTTCGACGTCGAAGATGACGAAAAGCAGCGCGAAGTAGTAGTAGCGGAAGTTGAACTGCACCCACGTTGGCCCTTCCGTTTGCACCCCGCATTCGTAGGTGTCCTCCTTAACCCGGTCGGGCCTTTCGGGACGCAAACCCAGGCGGCCTAAGAGCCAGGAGCTGCCAATGCCGCCCAGGGGGAACAGAATGGCCATCAGCACGAGAAACCCGACCTGGCCCCATTCTGGCAGCATGGCTAGAGTGTCAGTTTGTGAATTTTATCCTTAACTGTTCGCGCCGGAGTATAGCACAGCCCCTACACACGGACAAGGAGACAAGCTAGCGCGTCAGTGAGCCGCCGGCCCGGGCAGAAGGCCTCGCGGGCGTCTGCCGTCCCCACGGTTCGCCTCCTAAACCGACGAGCAGGAGAGACATCTCACGCAACTATTACCGGCGTCTAACCGTCCCTTAACCATCGGCCTCAATGTCCGCCCTATATTACGGTCAGAGCAGCGGTGCGGTCACACCCCCTCCCGCCCCGCAGAAAAATGGGAGCCGGTTGAGCAGTGGTCGGTCAACCGGCTCGTCTTTTTTTGTCCCCTCTCGCTCCTGGTTCGGGCCAAAGGAAATTCTCACGCAACTGTTACCAGCCCTTCACCGATGCTTAACCCAGACGCCCGGCACCCCCTGCTACCTTGTAATCGCAAAGCAGCGGACGGTTGTACCCCCTCCCGCCCGCAGTCAAAGAAGAAACGAGCCGGTAGGAAGGTCGGACCCACCGGCTCGAATCTTTTTTGTCTACCTAGCGGACGATGAGGACGGCGTACATCCCAGCCTTGTAGTGCCCCGGCAGGTTGCAGATCACCACGTATCGGCCCGGAGGCAGCTCGGCCTCAGTCCCCTCTTCTGCCTCTTCAGCTTCCTCAGGTTCGCCAGACGCCTCGAACACTGGCTTCTCTCCCGGACGGAAGGCTTCCACCTCGCCGACCACCTGAAGTCCAGAGGTGTGAACGACGTTGGCATCCGGGTCGACGGGAAGGCCGTCCGCCGGCAGGTCCGTGGCGATGAACATCGCCTCGTGGGCCTGATCGTCCAGATTACGCACGTCCAGTTCAACCTCTTCGGCCTCCAGCTCGGTGGGGTCGAGCTTTATGAAGTCCCGACCGAGCAGCACCCTGAGGGTAGCCAACTCGCCTTTGACTCGCTCCTCCCGTTTCTCCCCTAAACTGACCGTCCCTTCGGGGCGGGTCGCATTAGCCGTACTCAGGCCCAGCAACCCGATGCCAACGATGGCCGCTACCGCTAACCCCACCGCCAAGGCTGGGGCCGAGGCCGGCGCCCGGACGGGGCCTGGCCGACCCGGAAGCAGACGCCCGGCGAGCCGGCCAGCTGCGGCCGCTGGGGCCACCCCGAGGTGGAAGAAGAATGAGGCACCCGCCACGAACGCCACCCAGACGACGGCCTCTTCCAGCGAAGGGTGCGGGTTCCAGCCAAAGAGGCCGTTCAGGAACTCGGCGAAGACCCCCCGGCCCAGCACGGGGCTGTCGCTGACGTCGAATAGCGGCCAGCGGAACGTGTTAACGACGCCGGCCTCCTGCAGCCAGCCCACGCCTCGCGATGCCAGGCCCGCCGCGACCAGGATGATCAGGCTACCCGTGACCTGAAAGAAGAAGCGCAGGTTCACCCGGCGCCCGCCCTGATAGAACACGTAGCTCAGAGTCGCCGCGCCGGCCAGCCCAACCCCAGCGCCCAGCACCAGGTCTAGCGCCGAACGGTCAAGAGCCACGGCCAATAGGAACAGCACCGTTTCCAGCCCCTCGCGCAGCACTCCGAAAAAGGCCACCGAAGCCAGCGCCGTCACCGTTCCCACGGCCAACGCCCGGTCCACCTGCTGCCGGATGCGAGCGCCCAGGGTCTGGCTCTGCTGTCGCATCCAGAAGAGCATCCATGTCAGCACCCCGCAGGCCACGAGGCTGGTGCCGGCAAAGGCCAGCACCTCCGCCTTGCCATGAAGACCGCCTATAGCGAAGTACAGCCCGACGCCGAGCCCAAGGCTGACGAGGGCGGCGCCGAAAGCGCCCGCGCCCACCGCGGGAAACGCGTCTCGCCGCCCGATCTGGCGCAGATAGGCCATAACGATGGCGACTATCAGGCCCGCCTCCAGGCCCTCCCGGAGCATTATCAGAAAGCTGCTGGTCATGAGTCCGCCTTCTAGGGTGGCCTACGCCCACTCGCGCTATGTGGTCCGGCATTAGTATCACCTAAGAATGGGCCTATGTCAAGACGAATTGCGGGCCATTTCACAAAATTCCCAAGCGGTCACTAAAATAGCGACTCAGCACGTCGATCTAATCCGCCTCCTGCCCACCTGCTGATTAGGATCTCCCCTTCTTGAAGGACTGGCCATATTAGGCTACGCTGTGCCATGGAGTTTGCTATGCAGAAAACGGAATCCGAATCCCACCCAACGGCCACAGTAGAAGACTACCTCCAGGCCATCTACAGCCTGGAGGGCGAAGGCGAGACCGTAATCTCCGCCCGACTCGCTCGCCGCATGCACGTCACACCGCCCACCGCCTGGGCCACCGTCCGCCGTATGGCCCGCGACGGCCTGGTGGAGCTTGACGCCCGCAAGGTCGTCCACCTCACACCCAGAGGACGGGCCCTGGCGGAGGACATCACGCGCCGCCACCGTCTTGCCGAACGGTTTCTGGTGGACGTCATGGGCCTAGGCTGGGCCGAGGCCCACGAAGAAGCCCATCACTTCGAGCACGCCATCACCCCCAAGCTGGAAAAGCGCATCTTCGAGCTCGCCGGCAACCCCACCACCTGTCCCCACGGCAGCCCTATACCGGGCACCGGCGCCCGCCTGCGCGAGGATCTCCTGCCAATCACTGCCCTCTCCCCAGGCCAAGAGGCCATCATCGAGTTCATATCCGAGGAGTTGGAAGAGGACCGCGAAGTCCTCAACTACCTGGAACGCGGGAAAATCACGCCCGGCAACCGAATCAAGGTCATCGAAGCCTCTTCCTCCACAGGCATAGTCATCGTGGAGCGCGACGGCGTCTCTGAGCCCTTGGCCCTCCACATCGCCGCCAAGATCCGCGTCCGCAGGGCGTGAAGAGGGTGCGAGACCTTCCGCCGGGCAGCACCAAGAACAGAATTTCCCTGGGGCCCCGGCCTGTGGCCCAGCACACCCCCCACATCCGATTGACCCTGCCGGCAGGCCCGTGCTAGAGTCGCCCCTGAAGGCGCAGGCAGCCCAGCGCCTCCGCCGGACCGCCTGAGAACACCCTCCGGGAGGTCGCCACCATGAGGCACCGCTGGTTTCGCTTCGGTTTCGCTCCTCCCTTCGGCTTCTGGTTTCGGAGTGCTTGGCGGTTTCCCCGCCGGGAAGAGTACCTCCGTATGCTGGAGGAATACCGCGAAGAGTTGGAAGAGGAGCTGGCCGAGGTCAAAGAAGAGATAGAAAGGCTGAAGAAAAACGCAGAAGGGAAGGATCGATAACCCCGAATGCTGACAACCGTCGTAGGTAGCTACCCAAAGATACCCAACAGACCGCGCCCGGCTCGCCTCCGCACCGCCATCAACAAGCGGGACCGCGGCGAGATAACCAACGAAGAGCTGGCCCGGGTCCAAGACGAGGTCACCATCGAGGTCATCCAGGAGCAGGTAGAAGCCGGGGTCGACATCATCACCGACGGCCAGATCCGCTGGGATGACGACCAGACCTACTTCGCCTGCCGCCTGCGCGGTGTCGAGACCGGCGGACTTCAGCGCTACCTGGATACCAACACCTACTTCCGCCAACCCGAGGTCACCGGCCCCATCACCTGGCCGGGCCCCCTCCTGGTGCGCGACTACCAGTTCGCCGCGCAGCATAGCCCCAAGCCGGTGAAGGCCGTCCTCCCGGGGCCTTATACCCTAGCCGCCCTCTCCGCCGACATGCACTACGGCAGCCGCGAGAAGCTGGCCATGGCCTACGCTGATGCCCTCCGCCAGGAGGCCCAGGCCCTCGCCGCTGCTGGCGCAAGGCACATCCAGATCAACGACCCCGTCATCGTCTTCCGCAAGGACGACATCGAAATCGCCTGCCGCGCGCTGGCGCACGTGCTGGACGGCCTTGCGGTGGAGCGCGGCCTCTACACCTGGTTCGGCAGCGCCTCAGAGATCATGGCGCGTCTCCTGGAACTTCCCGTCGAGGTCATCGGCCTCGACTTCGTTGCCGGGCCCGCCAACTGGGACGCCTTGGGCCAGGCCCGTTTCGACAAGAAGCTCGGCTTCGGCATCGTCGACGGCCGTAACACACGGCTCGAGACCCCGCAACAGATCAGCGACGCCCTTCGGCGCGTGTGGGATCACGTCCCTCCGGAGCGGGTCTACGTGAACCCCTCTTGCGGCCTCGAATACCTCCCAAGAGAGGTCGCCTTCGAGAAACTGAAGCGCATGGTAGAAGGCGCCCGCCTAGCCGCCGGCGTCCCAGCCTGAGATCGGAGTCCACCATGGCACTAACCACCAACGCCGTTGGCAGCTACCCTAAGCCTGATTACCTGACCCACGCCCGCAGCCAGTTCGCCCAGGGCAAGATCAGCCGGGAAGAGCTGGCCGCGTTGGAGAGAAAGGCCACCGAGTACTGGATCCGCGCCCAGGAACGCATCGGCCTCGACGTCCTCGTCCATGGGGAGATGGAGCGCGGCGATATGGTGGCCTACTTTGCGGGCGAGCCGGGCGGCAACACTATCCAAGGCATGAAGCTCGGCGGCCTGGTCCGCTCCTACGGCAACCGCTACTATCACAAGCCCATCATCGTGGGCCGCCTCGAGTGGCCGGGCCCCATGACGGTGGACATGTGGCGCTTCGCCCAGTCCCTCACCGATAAGCCGGTCAAGGGCATGCTTACTGGCGCCTACACCATGGTCGAATGGTCCTTCGATGAGTACTACCCCTCGCGGCGCGATGCCGTCCTGGACATGGCCAAGGTCATCCGCCGCGAGGTGGAAGAGCTGGTCAAGGCCGGCGCCAAATACATCCAGATCGACGAGCCTGCCATCCATACCCGCCCCAATGAGGACTTCGACCTCGCCGTCGAGGCCATGGAACGCACCGTTGAAGGGATCGACTGCGAGTTCCATACGCACATCTGCTACGGCGAAGTGGAGCTCATCTATCCGGCCGTCCTCAGGCTTCCCGTCAAACAGATCCACCTGGCCTTCAAGAACACGGACTTCGCCTACCTGGACCTTATCCGCAAATATGGTTACGACAGCCAGAAGGATCTCGGCGTTGGCGTAACCGACGTCCACACCCGCTTCATCGAGACCGT
>DAOUAG010000237.1:0-7648 GCA_034433815.1 Dehalococcoidia bacterium
GCCTGGCTTAGGGAGCTGCGGCGCGAGGCGATGGAGGCCTTCCAGCGCACCGGCCTGCCCACTGCCCGGAAGGGCAACGAACCCTGGAAGTACACCAACGTCGCGCCGATCGCGCGAACCGAGTTTCGCCGGGACGGAGCGGCGGCAGTGGGCGAGGCCCAGTTGCGCCGCGCCGCTCCCTGGGACGATTCGTGGCTCTTGGCCGTCTTCGTCAACGGCAGGTTGCAGAGGACGCCGCCAGCGGCGGGTGTACTGGTGGCCGACTTGGCCGGCTTACCGGGCGGCTCCGGCGCTCTGGCCGAGGCCCATCTTGGCCGGCACGCCCCTTTCGGCGACGATGGTTTCGTGGCGCTCAACACGGCCCTCTTTACGGGAGGGGCTCTCGTGCACGTGCCGGCGGGCCTCGAAGCCCCCGAGCCGGTCCACCTGGTGTTCGCTTCACAGGGAGGCCAAGACAACCTCGCTATCTACCCCCGCACCCTCATCGTCGCCGGGGAGAACAGCCGGCTGAAGATCATCGAAACCTACGTGGGGCTATCGACGGGAGCCCGCTACTTCACGGACTCGGTTACAGAGATCGTCCTGGGTGAAGGGTCCCAGGTGGAGCACTACCGCGTGCTTCTAGAGAGCGATGCGGCGTACCATGTGGGGGTGACACGAGTTTGGCAGGCTAAAGATAGCCAGTTTTCGTCCACGGCCTTCCAGCGGGGTGCGGCGCTGGCTCGCAACGACCTTCGGGTAACGCTGGCAGCGCCCGGCGGCTCCTGTCAGTTGCAGGGGCTCTATGTGACTAACGGCAGCGAGCACATCGATAACTACATCAACATCGACCACGCCGCACCACATACGACCAGCCGGCTTTACTACAAAGGTATTCTCGACGGCCAATCGCATGCTGTGTTCGGGGGCATCGTCCTCGTGCGCCCCGGCGCCGTGAAGGTCGATGCTCATCAGGCGGACAAGAACCTGCTTCTTTCGCCCGATGCGGAGGTGGACAGCAAGCCGAGCCTGGAGATCTACGCCGATGACGTTAAGTGCGGACACGGGGCCACTGCGGGCGCCATAGCAGAGGATGCCCTCTTCTATCTACGCAGCCGGGGCCTGGATCTAGAGACGGCTAGCGCCCTCCTCATCAAGGGCTTTGCCAGCGAGATCCTGGAGTCCGTGGGGCTGCGCAGCCTGAGGCGTGATCTGGAGCGGCGGGTGAAAAGGGCCCTTAAGGGGGCCACCTTCTGGGAGGGCGCGTGATGTCCGCCGTGGAGGCGCGTTCGGCAGGCGGGGCCAGCCGGCCTCTCGATGTGGCCCGCATCCGGGAGGATTTCCCCATCCTTTCGCGCCTCGTATACGGCCGGCCCCTCGTCTATCTCGATAACGCCGCGACGTCCCAAAAGCCGCGCCAGGTCATCGACGCCCTGGTCCAGTATTACGAGGGCTACAACGCCAACATCCATCGCGCCGTCCATTGTCTTGGGGAAGAGGCCACCAACGCCTACGAGGAGGCCCGCGCCAAGGTGGCGGCTTTCATCAACGCTCCATCCCCAGAATGCGTCATATTTACCCGCAATACCACCGAGTCCATAAACCTGGTGGCCTACACCTGGGGGAGAGCTAATCTGCGCGAGGGGGACGAGATCCTCCTCACCCAGATGGAGCATCATTCAAACCTCATCCCTTGGCAGCGCCTGGCGGCCGAGAAGGGGGCGACGATCCGCTATATCGGCCTGACCGAGCAGCAAACGTTGGCGCTGGACGGCCTAGAGGGCTTGCTGGACGCGCGAACCCGCCTGGTGGCCCTACCCCATGTCTCCAACTCCTTGGGCACCATCAACCCAGTGGAGCGGATAGCTGCGGAAGCGCGGCGTAACGGCTCCGTCATTCTGGTGGATGGCGCCCAGGCGGCGCCCCACCTGTCGGTGGACGTGCAGGCCATCGGCTGCGACTTCTACGTGTTTTCGGCCCACAAGATGCTGGGGCCCACGGGCGTCGGCGTCTTGTACGGTCGACGGGAGCTGCTGGAGGAGATGGAGCCCTTCCTAGGCGGCGGAGAGATGATCCGCCGGGTAACCTTCGAAGGCGCCACGTGGAACGACCTGCCCTGGAAGTTCGAGGCCGGAACTCCCAACATCGCCGATGTCATCGCCTTCGGGGCGGCCATCGACTACCTTCAGGCGTTGGGCATGGAGAGCGTGCGGGCCCACGAGGTTGAGCTTACGGAGTACGCCCTCGCCCGCCTGCGTACGCTAGATGACATAACGATATACGGCCCGCCAGACGCCCGCGAGAGGGGTGGAGTGATCTCCTTCAACCTCGGCGATCTGCATCCCCACGACGTGGGGACCGTTCTGGACCGGCACGGGATCGCTATCCGCGCGGGGCATCACTGCACGCAACCTCTCATGCGCGCCCTGGGCATCGCCGGGACCGCTCGCGCCAGCTTCTACATATACAACACCCTTGAAGAAGTGGATGTCCTGGTGGACGCCCTGCGCTCGGCCCGCAAGTTCTTCGCCAATGACGCCCGCTGATGACGAGTACCGCCGCCAAGAGCTAGAGCTGGACGAGCTCTATCGCGATATCATCCTCGATCACTACCGGCACCCGCGCCATCGGGGCCGCCTGCCATCTCCCACCGTAACGCGCGAGGGCTTTAATCCCCTTTGCGGAGACGAGGTGACCATCGATCTCATGGTGAAGGGCGGCAAAGTGGTGGACGTAGCGTACAGCGGCTCCGGCTGCTCCATCAGTCAGGCCTCCGCCTCTATGATGGCCGAGGCGGTCCTGGGCAAGGACCTGGATGAGGTGTTCCGCATCATCGAGTCCTTTACGGCCATGATGCGAGGCTCGGAAGATGTGGACCCTGAGGAGCTTGGGGACCTCGAGGCGATGGCCGGCGTCCGCAAATTCCCGGTGCGCGTGAAATGCGCCACCCTTGTCTGGCATGTGCTGGACGAAGCCTTGGAGGAGATCGGGCGGAAAGGCGGCTAATGCGCCCCGCAGCGCAGCTACTGTCCGGGCGCGGCGAGAAGATGGCGAAGTAGTCCGGCTGGCGGAACCTCTCCGGACAGGACCGAGTTGAGGCCATCGAGAAGGGGTGCGCGCAGCCCCCTGTCCGCCGTCAGTTGGCGGAGGGCCTCTGCCGCGGCCACGCCTTCTACCGGATGGTTGCGCAGAAACTCCCGCCAGTCCGCGCCCTTGGCCAACGTCTCACCAAGGGTTCGGTTGCGGCTGTGGGGGCTGTAGCCAGTGGCCAATAGGTCTCCCAAGCCGGCCAAGCCGTAAGCGGTTTCGCTGCGTCCGCCCAAGGCCTGGCAGACGGTGGCCATCTCGGCCAGGGCCAAGGTAGCGAGGGAGGCCTTGGTGTTGGCCCCGTAGTCCAGCCCATCGCACATGCCCAAGGCTATGGCGTAAACGTTCTTGAGGACCCCGCAGAGCTCGACGCCAGCGATATCGGTGGTTGTCTCCACCGTGCAGCTTTCCCCCTGGAAGACCGCCTGGACAAGGGCGGCGCCCTTCGCCGATCCGCCTACCACAACGGCCGTCGGCTGCCCCCGGGCCATTTCGATAGCGATGGCCGGGCCGCCCAGGCTGGCGATGGCGTCCTGGAAACGGGGCCCCAACTCATCGGCCAACACCTGGCTCATGCGGCGGAACGTGCCCCGCTCCAGGCCCTTTGCCGTGTTGAGGACGGTCTGACGCGGATCCAGGTGCGGGGCGGCCTGGCGGGCGACCTGCGCCACGGCGTGGGATGGGACAGCTATGACCACCAGGGAAGCGCCGCGTATCGCCTTGGAGAGCTCGCTCTCGGGCCGGATGTTGGGGTGCAGGCGCAGAGCGCCAGTGTAGCGGCTGTTGGTGCGGCGCTGGGCGATCTCTTCTAGGACCTCGGCCTCTACGCTCCAGGCACGAACTTCGTGGCCACTGCCGGCTGACACCTGGGCTAAGGCCGTGCCCATGCTGCCAGCGCCGAGGATGGCAACAGCTTCCATGACGGCAAGTCGAGAGAGTGAGCTAGCCGAAGCGGAAGGTCTTGAAATCGCCGGCGACGAGGACGTTCTCCAGGCCGCTGGTGACGGGCGCCCCGTTGAGGTGAGTGAGAATGATCGCGGTGCGCGGAGAGAGGCGCTCCCGGATGACCTTCGCATCGTCCAGCCCCATGTGTTCCGGGCCGCTGCCCGAGGTGTAGGTGCAATCCATGACCAACACGTCGGCGCCGTCCGCCAGCTCGATGATCTCCTCGCAGAACATCGTGTCGCCGGTGTAAGCGAGCACCTTATCGCCGATCTCGACCCGATAGCCCATGGCCTGGGTCCCGTGGGCCTTATGGTTCATGGGCAAGGCGCGGAAGGTTAGAGGCCCCGCTTGCTGTTGCCGCCCGGGCGTGGCCTCGATGTAGCGGCGCCGGTACCCGGCGTCCCGGGTGATGTTTTCGTAGCACTGGTTGGCGAACTCTTCCATGCGTTTCTCTACGCCGGGAGGGCCAACGATGAAGAGGTCATCGCGGCGCTGGGTGAGATAGACGTGCTCCAGCATGAGAAAAGGAAGGCCGGCGAAGTGGTCGGCATGAAAGTGGGTCAAGAAGATCACCTGGAGGTCCGTGAGGGGCACCTTCAGCCGCTTAAGGTGAGGCAGGATGGTGGGCGGCGCATCGAAGAGGTACTTGCCGTCGGCGATGAACGAGCTCCAGTAGCGTCCCTCTGACGCGAAGGCGTTGCTCGAACCAAGAAAGGTCAGCTCCATAAAGGGCTCTCTTCGGGCGAAGGGCCGGCCCGCCCACCGGCGGGTCAGCCCTTCGCCCAGTCTACTCGCTGCTGGCGTCAGCAGCTACTACTTCTTGAGGATGTGGATGGTGCAGGCGGAGCCCAGGCCGATGACGTGGGCCAGCCCCACCTTGGCGTCCTTTACCTGCCGGGCGCCGGCCTCGCCCCGCAGGTGCCAAACGATCTCCACCACGTTCGCGACGCCGGTGGCGCCCAGGGGGTGCCCCTTGGAGAGGAGTCCTCCGCTGACATTCACCGGGATCCTGCCGCCGTTCCAGGTGGCCCGCTCGTCGATGAGCTTGCCGGCCTCACCCTCGCCGCAGAGGCCGAGGTTCTCGTAGTGCAGGAGCTCAGCGGTGGCGAAGCAATCGTGAAGCTCCACCATGCTCAGGTCCTCCGGGCCGATGCCCGCCTTCTCGTAGGCCTCCTTGGCGGCGATACGGGTGACGGTGTTGATGTCGTACATGACGGGGTTGCGTTCCTGCCAGGGGTCCGAGGTGATGACGGAGGCGGCGATCCAAACGGGCTTGCTGGTGTACTGGCGCGCCTTTTCCGCCGACATGAGGACCACGGCGGCGGCGCCGTCGCCCGTCGGGCAGCACATGTAGAGGGTGTTGGGCCAGGCGATGGGCCGGGCGTTCAGTACCTCCTCCAGCGGCGTCTCCTTCTGGTACTGGGCGTACGGGTTGAGGACGCCGTGCTCGTGATTCTTGACGGCTACCTTGGCGAACTGCTCAACGGTGGTGCCGTACTTGCGCATGTGCTCGACGCCGGCCTGGCCGAAGACGCCGGGCATCAGGCCGGTGCCCATCACACCCTCGGTACTGTAGGCGCGGTCGCCGCCGCCACCCACGCCCAGCAGACCCATCTTGCCCATCTGCTCGCTGCCGATGGCCATGGCGATGTCGTAGGCGCCGGATGCCACCGCCATCCAGGCTTCGCGCAGGGCAGTGGATCCTGTGGCGCAGGCGTTGGAAACGTTGATGACCGGCACGCCCGTGGCGCCGATCTCCTTCATGATCCGTTGGCCCACCGTTGCGTTGGACTGGTAGAGGTTGCCGCTGACGACGATCTCGATGTCTTTTATGGTGACGCCGGCGTCCTTCATGGCGCCGATGGCCGCCTCCGCCGCCAGGGTAATGACGTCCTTGTCGGGATAACGCCCGAACTTGATCATGTTAGCGCCGACTATGGCTACATCCCGCATCGTTCTCACTCCTTACTTTCGGCTTGCATCTGCTCCTATGGCCCGCTGGGGCCTCCGACGCTGCCTCGCTACTGTTATACGACTCGGAACTTGGCAGCGATGACGTCGTTTCCTTCACGGTCTGTCGCCACCTTCTCGGTGTACATCTTCACTTTCTTCCCGAACCAGTCGGTGCTGGGCTTTAGGGGGTCGAGCCCGTAGACGTTCCCCCGGACCGAAACACCCTCTGGGAGGTCGATGATGGCGGCGATGTACGGCGCCTCGACTCCCGGCACCGTTTGGTGAACGACGGAGAAGACGTATATCTCCCCCTCGTCGCTGAAGCGCAGCTCCTCGAAGGGCCCCAGCGAGCCGCACTTGCCGCAGGCGAGGCGCTCGCCCAGAAAGGTGGCCCCGCACTCTTTGCAGCGGGAGCCCCAGAGGTACGCTGGCTCATCGGGGTAGTTGTCCGGAATGCGCAGGAAGGGCACCAAGGGTTTGATCTTCTTTTCGGTGATGGTTTCTTGGCTCAAGGGCGAACCTCCTTAATGACCGGCTGCAATGCGCGACTTCGGTGTACCACGACTCTTACGTGCACGTCAAGTGCCGTCCAGAGATGGCTCAACGGCGGCCGCTTGTGGTCATGCCGGACGGCGGAGCAGGGGGGTGTGATCTCCCACCATGCTGAGGCTCTCGAAGCATGAGCCGATCCCCCGCCCATCTTGGGTGTTGTCGAACATGGGGGCCTGGCCTGGGGCGCGTGGCCAGGATAACCTTGACCCGTGAGCAGCATCGATGCGGAGTTCGAGGCGGCCTGGGCGCGCTTTCTCGCGTTAGAGCGCCTCACCCTTGTGGCCGACACACTGGAGTCGCCCTCGGCCCACGGCGGCGAAGAGTACGCGGCCTTTCTGATCCGCATCGATGATCCTGAGGCCAGGGCCTATCTTCGTCCCCTCGCCGCTCGCCTAGGCTCTTTGCCCGGAGTCGAGACCTACGCCGAACCCTACTGGCACATCACGATAAAGGGCCTGGGGTTCCTGTGGGAACAACCCGCCGGCCGAGTTGGCATCTGCCCGGCCGACCTGGAGAAGATATCGGAATCCGCCGCGGCGGTCTTCGCCTGCCAGCCCCCATTCGCCATCCGTCTAGGCCGGGTGAACTGCTTTCCGGAGGTCGCCTTCGTCGAGGTGCTGGGTGGGCTGCCGGTGCGTCAGATGAACATGCGCCTCCTGGAGCAGATACCCGGGCTCCCGCGCCAGCCTTTCGACGGGCCGAGCTTCCTGCCGCACATCAGCATCGCCCGCTTCACATCCGGCGAGGCCCTGGCCCCACTGAAGGCCCTTGTGGCCGAGCTGCGAGACGCGGCCCCGCCGGGGCCAGCGTTTCAGGTGTGCCGCGCCGATCTGGTCGCGGCCAGAATCTCGGCCGGAACGCCCCACCTACGCGTCGTGCGATCCTACGAGCTGGGGAGTTAGTTTCGACCGCGCAGATTCCCCTCTAGGCCAGGCAACGGGGCATCTTGCCGCCGTTGTAAGCCACCATCTCCGCCACTACCGCCGGCAAGGGCAGCGGCGACCCGAGGGGCTCGCCTCGTAGTTCGCTGTACGCCCTGTGCAGGTTGCCCACCAGGCGCTCGCTGTCCAATAGGCCAGCAAAGCGGCCTAGGTCGGTCTGGCGGGCCACCTCCAGGGGTGGCAGGCCAGCC
>DAOUAG010000238.1:0-3355 GCA_034433815.1 Dehalococcoidia bacterium
ACAACGCAGATGCGGGGGCCATGGGTCGCCGCGCTGCTCCAGCAACCGGGCCAGCGCTGTCGGCACCAGGGAGACAATGGTCACGCCGCAATCGTCGATGGCCTGGCTAACGGCCGCCGCGTCGAAAGACGGGTGCAACACCACTGGGATGCCGTAGATGACGCTGCGCAGAAGTATCGCCATGCCGCCCACATGATATAGGGGCAGACATGCGAGCCAGCGGTCGTTTGGGGCCAAGCCTAGGTTCAGCACAGACCCGAGGGCGTTCCACAGATGGTTGCCAAAGGTGAGCATCGCCCCCTTCGGCCTGCCGCTCGTGCCCGAGGTGTAGACGATGCTGTGGACCGAGGCCGTATCGCAGATGCCGGCCGCAGAGGGCTCTTGCGGATGGATGTCATCCTCAGCACAGCTCTCGCGTCTTTCCAGCGGGAACAAACGGAGCCCAGGCAGGGCAGCGCCAAGCTCCTGGGCCATCGACGAGAACCCCTCGTCGAAGGCCAGGGTTTTCGCGCCCGAATCGCTGATCTGCCAGGACATCTCTCTGGCCGTCAGACGCACGTTTAGGGGGACAACCGCAGCGCCCAGCCGCGTTATCGCGTGCATGGCGCATACGAACTGGGGATTGTTCCCCGCCAACAGGGCAACCCGGCTGCCGGGAGCAACCCAGGGCTTCATCTCCGCTGCCAGCTCCCGAACCTGCCGGTCTAACGCAGCGAAGCTCCAAACGCCCGCCTCCCAGAGGAGGGCCGGCGCCGCAGGCGAGAGCCACGCCCGGCGCGCCAGCCAGTCCGGCGCCGAAATGCCCTCGCCCACGCCCTATCCCTCGTCCCCTATGCGGGGCCGCGCCAAGGCTTCTGCCCACTCCGGCGCAAGAGCCACCCCCAGGCCAGCTCCGGCCGGCAGCCGTATGTAACCATCGCTCACATCGAGGCGTGGCTCTATAACGTCTGCCTGGAGTAAGGCTCCCGTGGCCAGGCCACAAGCCATGGTACCCTCTGCCAGCGCAGCAGACAGGTGGAGAGCGGCCGCCGTGCCAACGCCCGCATCGATGGTGGTGGTCACGATGCTGGCGACCCCCGCTAACCTGGCAGCGTCGGCGATGCGCAGCGCCCTCCGCAACCCTCCTATGACCATCGGCTTCAGCACCAGCACATCGGCGGCGCCCGCCTCCAGCACGCGCAGGGCCGCATCCTCTCCCGTGACGTCCTCATCAGCGGCGACCGGCACGCCGGCCTCTCGCCGCACCCGGGCCATCGCCCCGACGTTCCCGGGAGCCACCGGCTGCTCCACCAGCTCCAGGCCGAGATCACGGAGCCCCCTGATGGTCCGGATGGCGGCCTCGCAGCTCCAGGCGCCGTTGGCGTCGAGGCGCAGCTTCACCTGGGGCCCCAGCGCTGTGCGCACCGCCGCAACGCGCTCACGCTCAGCCGCGAGGTTAGCCAAGAAGCCCACCTTAAGCTTCACGCACGCAAAGCCGGCGGCTCGCGCTGCGGCAGCCTGCTCGGCCGCAGCGGCAACCCCGGCGACAGCGATGGTGGCGTTCACATCCACCCGATGGCGGGGCTCAGGACACAGCAGCTTGGCGAGAGGCTCTCGTCTGACGACGGCCAACGCGTCGAGAGCGGCAGTCTCCAGCCCGCAGGCCAGCGCAGCCGGAAGGCCTGGGGCAAGGCACGGGCCACCATCAGCCAGGACATCGACCTCGCATCCCAGAAAGGCCGGCGCGACCCGTTCCAGGACCTCTTCAAGGCGGTCCAGGGCACGCGGCCCCAATGCGGAGTGAGGCGATGCCTCGCCCACGCCAGTGACGCCCCCCTCACAAAACAGCCGCAGAAGGATCCCCTCCCGATGGCTGTAATGGCCACGGGCAGTGACGAAGGGGATCTTTAGGGGAAGCTGGAATCGAGTCCAGGCGATGCCCGCTACCCTCATACGAGCAGACCTAAGGCCAAAAGAACGCCGAATAGCAGATGTAGTTGCGCTGTGCGCTTCAATACCTGGTTGAGGGCCCGCCCGCTGGACCCTGCCAGCACAGTACGGCACAGGGCAATCGCGACGGGCAGCGAAAGGAACGCGAGCGCCGCCCAGGCGCTCGGGCCGATCGCTATCACCCCAGGAAGTACCGCATACGGCCCCAACACCAGGAACGCATACTGCCAGCGGCTAGCCCGGTCGCCCAGCCGCACCGCCAACGTACGTTTCCCGGCACGCCGATCCGTCTCGATGTCGCGCAGATTGTTCACCGTCAGGATGGCGGTCACCGTCATCGCGACGGGCACCGCAACCAATGCAGCGATGGGCCTGAGTTCCTCCGCCTGCAGGTAGTAGGACCCCATCACTGCCACCAAACCGAAGAACACGAAGACGAAGACATCGCCCAAACCGTGGTAGCCCAAGGGCCACGGCCCGCCCGTGTAGGCGAGCCCGGCCACGATGGAGGCCACGCCGATGGCCAAGATCGGCCAGCCACCCACCGACACCAGGTACAGGCCGATCAGGGCCGCCAAGCCGAAGGTAAGGAAGGCGGCAGCGCGCACCTGGGCCGCCGGCAAGAGGCCGCTCTGGGTGACCCGCACCGGGCCGAGCCTGTCCGCCGTATCTGCCCCCCGCTCGCGATCGAACACATCGTTGGCCAGGTTCGTCCCGACCTGGATGAGGAGCGCAGCGGACATGGTGGCGGCGAAGACGAATGGGCGGAAGGAGTGTTCCGCTGAGGCCGCCGCCGTGCCCACCAGGACGGGGGATATCGCAGCGGAGAGCGTCGCCGGGCGGGCAGCCGCCAGCCAGCGAGCCCAAACAGGCGGTTCCGTGCGAACGGCAGTCGAGGTCACGGTGATCCTCTAGTTCAAGGGAGGCGCGGAAAGCGCGAGAAATCCGGCTTGCGTTTCTCCAGGAAGGCGTTCCGGCCCTCCTTAGACTCCTCCGTCATGTAGAAGAGGAGCGTGGCGTCTCCGGCCAACTGCTGAATCCCGGCAAGGCCGTCGGTGTCCGCGTTGAAGGCCGCCTTCAAGAGGCGGATGGCGGTAGGGCTCTTGCTGAGGATCTCCCGGGCCAGGGCAACCGTCTCTTCTTCCAGCCGCTCCAAGGGCACCACCGTGTTCACGAGCCCCATGTCTAGGGCCTCGCGAGCGCTGTACTGCCGGCAGGTGTACCACACCTCTCGCGCCTTCTTGTGGCCGATGATGCGGGCCATGAGGGTTGCGCCGTACCCAGCGTCGAAGCTGCCGACCTTGGGGCCCGTCTGGCCGAACACCGCGTTCTCCGCAGCCACCGTCAGGTCACAGACGAGGGCCAGGACATTACCTCCGCCGATGGCATACCCGGCAACCATGGCGATGACCGGCTTCGGCAGGAG
>DAOUAG010000239.1:0-1565 GCA_034433815.1 Dehalococcoidia bacterium
GAGCCGAGCATCCCGTCCGACTGCTTCTCCACTACCCGTATGAGATCCGCCAGGACATCCTCCAGCGGCTCGCCCTTGGCGATCTTCTCCAGCACGGCGCTTTGCCCGGCCAGCAGCAGTTCTGCCCGCCGTCGTTCCAACTCTGCGGCGGCGCGGGCGGCCAAGATGGACATGATGGAGGTGGTGTTTGGCGCATCCTCCAGCGGCCGGTCATGCATGAGCGCCAGGATGCCCAGGGGTGAACCCTCAGAATCATAGAGGGCCGTGCCCATGTAGGCCTCGATGCCCATTTCGGCGGCCAGGGCGTCTTGGGGGAACAGCTCGCAGACGCCCTTAGGGTAGAAGACAGCGGTTGTACGGAGGGCCTTCTGGCAAGGGGTCCCGGCCAGCTCGTAGGTAAAGTTCTCTCCGAAATCGCCGTTTGCCCAGAACGCCAGCGTCTGCGCTCGCTCAGGCTCTTCTGGCAGGAGCTCGGCCACCAGCGCGTATTTCACCCCAGCGGCGGAAGCCAGGTGGCGCACCAGGGAGCGGAAGAACTCCTCGCCCGTGCCGGAGGCGGCCCCCTGGGCGACGGCCCGCAGAACATCCTCCGCCCGCTTCTTTTCCGTGATGTCGATCAGCATGCCCCGCAGGCCCACTACCTGGCCGTTCTCCAGGATAGGCTTGCTGTGGCTGCGCACCCAGCGGTAGTCACCCCACTTGACGCGGAGCCGGTACTCGCTGGGCTCCAGGTGGCCGGCCAGAGTGCGCTGGAAGCTCTCCATCAGGCCCGGTAGGTCTTCCGGATGGATCAGGGGCACGAAGGACCGCCCGATGACATCTTCTGGCTTGTACCCGCCCACCTGCTCTACCACGGGACTGACGTAGGTGATGACGCCTGTCTTGTCCAGCGTGTAGATGACCTCGTTGCTGTTCTCCACCAGCTCCCGGTATTTTTCTTCCGATTCGCGCAGGGCGTCTTCGCGGCGCTGCCGTTGGATGGCGGCCCCCAGGAGGTCCGCCGCGGTCTTCAACGCCTCGATGGAGGCGTCGCTCCACTCCCGCTCGGCTGTGCATTGGTCCAGCCCTACGAAGCCCCACCAGCGGCCATCGACGAAGACGGGGATGCAGAGGATGGAAAGGATGCCCTGAGCGCCAAGCACCTCTTGTTCGGCCGGGGGGAAGTCCCTCACGTGGCCGCATATGATGCCGCCCTGCGACATGATATCTACCCAGCGGCCGAACCCGCCCTCCACGTAGGGGAAGGCGGCCAGGTCCGGGTTATCGATCTGGGGTTCGACGCCCGGGGCCGCCCATTCGAACCGCTGGCAGGCCAGGAGCTGCCCGTCTGGCCCCTCCCTGTTCTCGAAGACGTAGGCGCGGCTCACCTCGGCCGCCCGTCCTAGACGCTCCAGCACAGCGTCCATGCCCGCCCGGTCATCGATGCCCCTGGTCAGGAAGTGCCGGGCGGCGTAGCTCAGGCTTTTCAGGACCTCCTCCCGCCGCTTGATGGCCTTCTCTGCCTGCTTGCGCTCGCTGATATCGCGGGCGATGCCCTGCACCGCCACCGGCTGCCCATCCCGATA
>DAOUAG010000240.1:0-3154 GCA_034433815.1 Dehalococcoidia bacterium
GCCAGGGTTAGGACTGCGAATAGCTTCTGCATGTCAAACCTCCTTTGAACTGAGCTTATTCGCAGTCTCAGGCTAGGATGCCGGCATTAAGCCACCATGAAGGAGAGATTAAAGTCCCTTAACCTGGCCCCTACGGTTTTAGGCCGGCTGGGAGAGGATGGCCCGACGCAGGAGGAAAAGGGCGGTGGTGACGGCCCGGCGCTTCGTGGCGGATCGTCCTTGGTAGAAGGTGTAGCTGGCGGCGTCGGAGGCCAGGCCGGGGCCCCCGGAAACAGCGATGTGCATCGTGCCGGGCGGCTTGCCCTCCAGCTCGCCGGGACCGGCTACCCCCGTGATGCCGATGCCGTAGGTGGCGTCGAGGCTGACACGGGCGGCGCGCGCCATGTCCGCCGCTACCTCGGCGCTGACCACGCCGTGACGCTCGATGAGGTCGGCGCTGACGCCCAAGGCCATCTTCATGCGGGCCGTGTAGGCTACGTAGCCCCCTTTGAAGTAGAGGGAGCTGCCGGCCACGTCGGTAATCGTGGAGGCCAAGAGGCCGCCGGTGCAGGATTCCATGGTGGCCAGGGTGGCGCCCCGTTCCGTCAGCATCTGCCCGATGGCCCCTTCCAGCGTATCCTCGTCGGCGCCCCAGACCAAATTGCCCAGGATGCGCCGCAACTCCGCCTCGACGGGTGCGATGATCTCCCGGGCCTCGGCCTCGCTTCCGGCCTTCGCAGCCAGCCGCAGGTGCACGCCGTCGGGTTTGGCGTAGATGCCGACGGTGGGGTTGGCGGACCCAAGGAGCGGGGCCACCATCTCGTCGATGTGGCTTTCGCCAGCGCCGATGGTCTTGAGGACGCGGGTTACGAGCACGCCGCCGCCGGCTGCCAACTGCCTGAGGCGGGGCTCCACCTCGGCCTCCCACATGCGCTGCATCTCGCTGGGCGGGCCGGGCATGGCCACGATGACCTTGCCGCCCTTTTCGACCCACCAGCCGGGCGCGGTGCCGCGAGGATTGGGAATGAAACGGGCCGAGGGGATCAGCATGGCCTGTTTGATGTTGCGTTCGGGGAAGGCTACGCCGCGGGCCGCGAAGAAGGCCCGGAGCTGGGCTTCCGCCTCAGCGTCCACCTGCATCTCCTCGCCCATCACCTTGGCGATGGCCTCGCGCGTGACGTCGTCCTCGGTGGGGCCCAGACCCCCGGTCATGATGACGACGTCGGAGCGCTCCAGGGCGCGCGAGATCGTCTCGGCCAGCCGCTCCAGGTTGTCGCCCACCTGGCAGATAAAGTAGAGGTCGATGCCGATGGCGGGCAGGTGGGAGGCGATGTACTGGGCGTTGGTATCCAAGATCTCGCCCAGGAGGATCTCGGTGCCCACAGAGATGATCTCGGCCCTCATGGCACCAGGGTGGCGGACGGTCGCCTAGGGGTCAAGGGGGCGGCTTCTCGACCGTCCCTTGGTTTCCACCCCTTTCCGGCCTAACACCGGTCCCCGGCCGTGCTGCGCTTCTCGAAGCATCGGCCGTACACCCCCGCCCATGCTGAGGCCCTCGAAGCATGAGCTTAACGTCTGGGCACCGCTCACCCGTCGACAGGCTCAGGCGGAGCGGGAAGGGCGGCGCCTATGGTAGATTTCCCCCCGGACAATACGAGGCCGTAAAGGAGGTCTGCAATGGGCAAGCTGGACGGTAAGGCCGCCATCGTCACCGGCGCAGGGTCGGGAATAGGCCGGGCATCGGCCCTTCTCTTCGCGCAAGAGGGCGCCGGCGTCGTCGTGGCGGACCTGAACGAGGAGGGCGCGCGCGAGACGGCGAAGCAGATCGAGGAGGCGGGCGGCAAGGCGGTGGCAGTACGCGTCGACGTGTCGCAGCCGGCGGAGGTGGAGGCGATGGTGCGGACGGCGGTGGAGTCCTTCGGGCGGCTGGACGTTCTGTTCAACAACGCTGGGATCGACGGCGAGCCGGGTATGGTGGCCGACAGCAGCATCGACAACTGGCACCGCGTTATCGCCGTCAACCTCACGGGGGTCTACCTGGGGATGAAGTACGGGATCGCGGCCATGCTCAAGACAGGCGGCGGTTCGGTGATCAGCACCTCGTCCATCGCCGGGCTCGTGGGCTTTCCGGCCATGGCGGCTTACTGCGCCAGCAAGGGGGGCGTGATACAGCTCACCAAGGCGGTGGCGCTGGAGTACGCCCGCCAGGGGGTGCGGGTCAACGCCATCTGTCCGGGCGTCATCGCCACCCCTATGGTGGAGCACGTGATGAAATCGTCGCCGGGAATGGTGGAGGCGGTGACGGCGCAGACGCCCCTGGGCCGAATGGGAAAGCCAGAGGAGGTGGCGAAGTTGGCCCTCTACCTGGCCAGCGACGACTCGGCCTTCTGCACAGGGGCTGTGTTCGTCATCGATGGCGGCTGGGTAGCCCAGTAGCGCGGCTCGGGGCGGCCTTCGGCAGGCTCAGGCTGAGCGGGGCAGGGTGCCCCGACGTGTCCGACGCCCCGCTCATGCTGAGGCTCTCGAAGCATGGGCGGGGTTAGCGCTGGTCGGCGGTCTCCGAAATGTGCTCCGGCACGAAGAGGCCGTTGCGCCGGTGGAAGCCATCGTCGTGGTCGCGCCCTACGATCTCGGCCGTCTCCAGCAGCACCTTCACCACGTTGGGGTCCCACTGGTGGCCAGCGCCGTCCCGTAGGATCTCGATGGCCTCGGCACGTTGCATCGCCTGGCGGTACGGACGGTCGGTGGTCATGGCGTCGAAGGCGTCGATGACGGCCACGATACGGGCCCCCAAAGGTATCTGCTCTCCCTTGAGCCCGTCCGGGTAGCCCTTGCCGTCCCAGCGCTCGTGGTGGTGGTAGACGATGGGATAGGCGTTCATCAGGAAGCCGACTCGCTTGCAGATCTGGCCGCCCGAGTAGCAATGCTGCTTGACGATGGCGTACTCCTCGGGCGTCAGCTTGCCCGGTTTCTTGAGCACGGAGTCCGGCACCACGATCTTCCCCATGTCGTGCAGGGCGGCACCCAGGCGGACCGCCTCCACCTCCCGCGGGGGCAGCGCCAGCCTCTTGGCGATGATGGCGGCGTGTTCTGCCAGGCGCCGACAGTGGCCCCCCGTGTAGGGGTCCCGGCTCTCGATAGCCTCCGTCAGGGCCAGGGCCGTCTCGAAAGCGAA
>DAOUAG010000241.1:0-4497 GCA_034433815.1 Dehalococcoidia bacterium
ATGTTCCATTGTCAGGGGAGGGGAATCCACGAACAAGGGCCAAACGGCCCAAAAAATGATGCAAATGACAGATGCGTGAAATCCTTCACGTGCCTCTATCATTTGCTCAGACGCCACACCTACAGCAGAAAAGGAGCGACCATGATGGCCATCTCTTCCAATAGTCCAGACGGCGAGAGCCGGCGGCTCACCCTCTTCGCCCTACTGTTTCTGGGCGCAGCCGCGGTCGTAGCGGTCATCCTGGCCGTCGTCATCTCCGACAGCGGCGGCGGCGCAAAAGCTCAGACCATTCGCGAGTACAACCTAGAGATCGTCCCGAAGGATATCGACTACGGCGGCGGCAACATCTGGCACGCCTGGGCCTACAAACTCAAAGACTCGCCAGAGGCCACGGTGCCTGGCCCCACCCTCGAAGTGACTGTGGGAGAGAAGCTGCGAGTGACCGTCACCAACAAGCTCGACCTCGTCCATAGCTTCCACACCCACCTGGCCAACTACGACATGGAGTCGGACGGAAGCCAGGCCAATATCATCACCGGCAAGGGCGCGGGAGCCATGATCCCGCCGGGCCAGAGCTGGACGTACGAGTTCGAGCCCACGGAGCCCGGCGTCTATTACTACCATTGTCACTCCGCTGACGGCGGGCTGACCATCTCGCAGCACATGCACCAGGGGCTCTACGGGGCCATCATCGTGAAGGCGCCGGATGATCCCCCCGTCCGCCGCGAAGTGATCTTCATGAGCGAGATAGGTTTCAAGACCGAAGGGAACAATATACCGCCCTACATCATGAACGGCATGGGGTTGCCCGGCGGCGAGCGGGCCCTAGAGACCGCCTACAAAGAGGGCGGATTCGATGCCGTGGCAGCCCAACTCAATAAGACCGTCCCGGCCATCACCGCCAAGACCGGCGAGGAGCTAGAGGTCAGCATCATCAACATCGGTGACCTGATCCATACCTTCCACGCCCATAACGTCAACGCCATATCCCAGCAAGCGCTGCCCAATAGAATGTGGCCCGCCAACGTCGTACCCCTGCTCCCCGGCGCGGCCGATACGGTGCGCCTGACCTTCACCAAACCCGGCATATGGCTGTTCCACTGCCACGTCGTCAACCACGCTGACAATGGCATGATAGGCGTGTTCAACATCCAAGAGGAGAAGCCGCCGCCGGGGCAGTGAGCCCACTCCGCGGCGAGGACCGGGGTGCCGGCCCTCGCCGCTGCCCCCCGTCCGTAGCCAGATGGATCGCGTGGCCGTTGACGCTTCCTGGCGCAGTTTTGCGCGCGCCAGCGCCGCGCTGCCGCTGCTGTTCGTTGCGCTCCTACTCTCCGTCGGTTGCAGGGGCGGACAGCACGCGGCGCTGGTACAGACCCCGAGCGCGGGGGCCTACCGCGGGGTAGTCCTTATGCCACCCTTGGAGCCGCCACCCTTCGCCTTTCGGGAAGACTCCGGCGCGCCGTTCGATTTCGAGGAGCGAACAGCCGGCGCCATCACCATTTTCTACTTTGCACAGACGTCTTGCGGAGACCTCTGCCAGAAGGCTCTCTCTGATCTAGCGGACATCATCGCGAAGCTGCCGCCGGACCTGGGACAGCCCGTGCGTCTGGCACTAGTCACCCTGGACCCTGACCCCCATGGGCTGGAGCGCCTCCGCCCCTGGCTGGACCGCCTCAGCGCGCCCATCGCTGGACTCGCGGCTGACCCAGCCGCTGTCGGTCCATATATGGAGGAAGCTCTCGGTTCGCTGTGGGTCTCCCGCGCCTCTGGCCCCCAGCCCGGCCCGGGGACCGCCGGCCTGTTCCTCATCTATACCCCCGACGGCGCTGCCCACCTCGCCTACAGACAGGAGCAGGCTACCGTGGAAACCTGGCAGCACGACCTACCCAAACTGCTGAGGGAGGCGGCGTGGGGTTGCCACTGAGGCTGATCCTAACGATGACAGCCCTCCTGGCGCTCGGCGTCCTTGCCTCCGCCGCGTGCCAGCCGGGCGAGAGTGGCCCCGACGTCTCGCCGGAGACGGGCGGCTATCGCGGCCAGGTGTTGACGCATGGCCTAGTCAAACCTTCCGCCCTTCTCTTCGATACCTCTGGCAAGCTCTTCGACTTCCGCACAGAGACCAAGGGTTTTGTGACTCTCCTGTACTTCGGTTACACCCATTGTCCCGACATCTGTCCCAGCCACATGGCCAACATCGCTGCTGCCATCGGGCGTCTGCCGAAAAAGGACGCACAGCGGATCAGGACTGTTTTCGTAACAGTGGACCCCGAACGGGACACACCCCAACGGCTGCGTCAGTGGCTCGATCTTTTTGACCCATCCTTCATCGGGCTGACCGGCAGCCCGGACGCAGTTGACACGGCGATGAGGCAGGCCCTCGGTGATCTCTACTTTCCCGTGACCAGGGAGGACCGAGGCCAGGGCAACTACAGCGTGAGCCATCCCGCCTTCGCCATCGCATATACGCCGGATGACGTCGCGCACATCGTGTACCCCCAAGAGGCCCAGCCTGAAGACTATCTGCATGACATCGCCAGGATTCTGCGCTACGGCTGGACCCAGCCCGCTCCCGAAACTCCCTCAGACGCCCCTGCGGCGGCCCCGTCGACGGCGGCCAGCGCGCCGGCGCCCGTCGCAGGGGCGGGCCCGCGCCGCCTGGCGCCTCAGGAAGCCCGGAAAGTGCTGGGGTTGGAGCCCTCGCCCACCGACATCGAGGCCGTGAAGGCGGCGATCGACAACGCCTACGCCAGGCACCCCGAGGCCCAGCGCTTCATATCGCAAGGCCTGTCCGTGCCCCTGGAGCGCATCGACCTCGAGACTAGGATCTGTTCCTCCCGGCCGCAGGGCAAGCAAGATGCGAGCCTCCTGGCCTGCTCTACCCTTGGGGCCTGCGCGCGTCTGACGCGGATTATGTACGACTACTACGTGCAATCCGGGTATGAGGAGTTCTTCCAGGCAGCGGCCGCCGTCTACAACTACGTCGCCACGTCCCTGCCGGATGAGTTCCAGGCCTTCTACTTCATCTTGCGGTCCGACCTGCGGGTGAGCGGCCTGCCGGCCGACTGACTAACGCGCCTTGTCCCGGACCGGGCATCCTAGCTCCCGGCAAAGAGCGGCAGCTCCCTCAGCTCAGCGATGGTATCGATGATGTAGTCCGGCCGCACGGGGCCGCTGGTCTCCGGAGCGTCCTCCGTGGCCTCCACAGGTTCGGCGGCGACCGGCCGGCGCCACACCGCCACCATCCCCATGGTCTTCGCACCCTCTATGTCCGCGCGGAGGTTGTCGCCGACCATCACTGCCGCCCCGGGCTCCACGTCCATGGCATCCAGGGCGTACTGGAAGATGCGAGGGTGCGGCTTCATGTACCCCACATCGCAGGAGATGGCCACCACCTCGAAGAAGTCGGCGAGGCCCAGGTCCCGTAGCTCCTCGTGAAAGCGCGGGCCGCTGTAGCCACGGTTGGTGATGGCCCCCAGGCGGTAGCCGCCGTCTTTCAGCCAGCGCAAGGTGTCCAGCACGTCCGGGTAGAGACGGCGGCCCAGGTAGGCGCCCCCCAAGTTCCAGGCCTCCCACAGTTCCTCGCCTTGTTCCACCGTGAGATCCAGGCCGTGGCGGGCCGCCACCCGGCGGCAGATCTCCGGATAGTTCGGGTCGATGCAATCCGTGTGGAACGCGCGGCTCGTCTCCTCCTCCACTGCGAAGCGGATGTCGCGCGCCAGGTAGGCCCGTTCGCCCGTAACCTCGAACCCCCAGCGCCTTACCAGCTCCGATACGCGTTTCATGGTCTCGCCCCGGATCTGCTCTACGGGCGGCATGCTAGGGAAATGCCACAGGGTATCCCCCAGGTCGAAGAAAATCGCCTCAATCTCGCTCACGACACCAAATCTACATCGCGAGCGGGCCCTGGGAATAGGGCCTGCGGGTCATGGCGCGAGCAGAGCGGGCAGGGACACGATCTCGTAGCCTGCGGCGCGCAGGCCGTCGATGATCCCTTGCAGTGCCGGCCCGTCCTGTGACGCCGAGCCCACGTGGAAGATGTAAATGGCGCCGGGCTCCGCAAGGCTAAGGCATCGATCCTTGATCTCCTGAGCCGTCGCCCCCTTCCAGCCGAAGGAGTCCACCGTCCACATCACGTTGTAAGCGTAGCCTCGGGCGCCGACGTCCGCGTTCACGGAGTCATCATAGTCGCCGTACGGCGGCCGGAAGTAGGGCTTCGTCGTGGCTCCCGCCAGTTCGACCACCAGCGCTTCTGTCCGGTCCAGCTCGTCCCAGCGTTCCTGCTGGCCCAGAGGCGGCTTGCCGGTTGAGCTGCCGGTGAAGGAGGCGTGGTCGTAGCTGTGATTGATGAGAATATGCCCCTCTTTCACGATGCGTCGGAGCAGGTCCGGATTCTGCTCTGCCCACTTCCCCGTAACCCCAAAAGCGGCGGTGATCCCGTTCGCCGCCAGCGTATCCAGGATCTCCCCCGCGTAGCCCGCATCCGAACCGGCATCGAAG
>DAOUAG010000242.1:0-4420 GCA_034433815.1 Dehalococcoidia bacterium
CCCACGACGCCCACCGCCCGCTGGCTCTTGCGGTGAAGCCAGGCAGCTACCACCCCAGAGGCCAGGATCGATCCAACGAAGAAGACGGCCAGGATCGACCCGACCTCACCCAATGAGACGTCCAGCTTCTGAGCCAAGGCTGGCATCGCCGGGCCGAAGGCGGTAACCCAGACGCCGGCCCCGAACATGGCCGCCATCGCCCCCGCTTGTAACAGCTCTGATCCCGGCCCGGGGGCAGCTCTTAGGCAGACCACGGTTCCGCAGTGTACGTCACGCCCTTTGGGGGCAGCAACAGCGATGAGTCCCCGGGAGCCCACGGCACGCCGAACGAGCCCGGCGATCCAGCGGCGAAAGCGCAGCCGCCGGAACGCAGCGCCATCGCGGCTATTACACGATCAGTGGCGACGCACGCCTACGATTCTGCGAATAAACTCTGCGGCGCGTGGCAGGCCGTAGGCCAGTTTCTGGCGCCCCCGGGAGGATTCGAACCTCCAACCCGCTGCTTAGAAGGCAGCCGCTCTGTCCCTTGAGCTACGGGGGCGCGCCAACGCTCCTTCAGTCATTATAATATCGCCCTACTGCCGAAAGGCCCGCCCGTCTTCGGACATTCGGCCCCTGGCCAATCGTCCTCGACTGGCCTAATATACGGGTCGAGGCCGCACGGGGAATGCGCGGCCCAGGAAGGTGCGCTATGTACAAGGAGATTCTGGTGACCCTGGACGGCTCCAAGCTCTCAGAGGCAGTGCTGCCGGAGGTAGCGCGGCTGGCGGGCGGAACGGGCGCCCGGGTCATCCTTCTGACGGTTGTCGATACCCCCAACGCCACCCGTTTCTACCCTGAGACCAATCCGCTGGAAGTGGCGGCCCCGGCGCCGGGCGTTGTCGCCCACCTCAAACCGCCGCCCGCAGCAGAGACCAAAGATCAGGCCATCGAGCGCGCGCGGGTCTGCGCCCAGGAGTACCTGGCGCAGGCAGCCCGCAGCCTCAGAGAGAAGGGCATTGAAGTGGAGACGGTGGTTAGGTTTGGGGACGCGGTGGAAGAGATCATCTCCGTAGCCGAAAGCCGCCAGGTGCCCCTCATCGCCATGGCCACTCACGGGCGTTCCGGCCTGGCGCAGGTGCTCTTCGGCAGTGTGGCCACCCGCGTAGTCGGCCACGGCGGACGGCCCGTGCTGCTGGTGAGACCCGATCGCCTGGGCCCAGCACCTGGGATGTAGCTGCCTCTGCGCAATCTTTCCTATAGTTTGTGGTCCGTTTGGCCCTGCCCTAGGAAAGGCGGGGGCTCTACGCTAGAATTGTAGGCGAGGCGGGACCGACCGCAGCGGCTGCAGCTCCTAAGGCCGCGATGACCTCTGCAAGAGGAGGCAGGCAGCCCCAGGAGGCGGTAGCCACCCCGGCAGCCCGCAGTTGGCCCCCGCCCCGCCTCGTACTGGATCAGGTACCACCCTAAAGAGCCGGCAGCCCCAGCAAGACGCAAAGGAGGCGGCCAGATGAGCAAGGAGAGGTTAGAAGCGTACCTGCGAGAGCAGAACGTTCCTTTCGAGGTGCAGCACCACCCCGTCGCCTACACCGCCCAGGCCGTGGCCCAGAGCGAACATGTGCCCGGCAAGCTGGTCTGTAAAGTGGTCATCGCCCTCGCTGACGGCAAGATGGTGATGCTGGCCCTACCAGCGCCCCTACGGGTCGACCTCGCCAAAGCTGCGTCTGTCCTCGGCGCCAAGGAAGTCCGCCTGGCCCGGGAGGACGAGTTCGCGGCGGCCTTCCCCGACTGTGAGGTGGGCGCTATGCCGCCCTTTGGGCACCTCTACAACATACCGGTGTACGTGGATCAGGCGTTGGCGGAGGACGAACGCATCATCTTCCAGGCCTGCACCCATACCGACACCATCTCCATGGCCTACGCTGACTACGCGCGCCTGGCCAACCCCAAAGTGGTGGACATCGCCTCACGTCCGGCGGGGGCGCGCGCCTGACCCCATCACCCGGCGGCGATTCCTGTCCGTACCTTGTGTACGAGTCCGCCGGCCTTCGACTCGACAGACAGGATGCGCACGCCGTCCAGGTCCGGCGAAGTCGTATAACGTTGCTGCACCAGCCGCCCCAGCGGCTGAGCCGCCAGGACGCCGATGATGGAAGCGGCTACAGCTCCCGTCAGCCGTTCCAGGCTATTGCGCCCGGAACCAACCGCCAGGTAGGCGGCAGCCCCGGCCAGTACCCCGGCAACCGCTATGTTGGTGCCGCACAGGGGAGAAACAGCCAGGTGCGACTCCCCGCGTTGAAGACGCGCCAACGCCTCCTCTGCGAACTCCCGCAAGCGATCCGTTGGCACCCGGCCGTAGATCCAGAAGCCATCGGCTGCCGCTCGCCCGACGACCCTAATGGGGCCCTGGCGATTCAGCAGAACGGCGATGGTGGCGTGCTCGAGGGCATGATTCCTTCGGATGGCACGCAGTAGGCGGTTCATCGTCATCCTCTGCCGGGAAGTATAGCACCGGCCACTTACTGCTCCGGTGCCGGCTTCCACCATCCGATGACCAGAAGGTCTGCCCCCTGCGCCACCTCGATCCGCTGGCCCGTAATAGCCAGCAGCTCCAGCCGCGCGCTGCCCGGGTTCACCAGGGAGTCCCCAGTATAGCTGTAGGCCGCCAGGAACTTGCCGTCTGGCGACCAGGACAGCGGGCGATCGAACCCAACGACGGGCGGCGTCAGGAACGACGGCGCCCCGCCGGCCACCGGCACGAGGGCGACAGCGCCCGGCTGCCCGGCCTGAGGCAGAGTGCCCAGCGCCACCCGCTGGCCGTCCGGGTGCCAGACCGGGCTGAAGTGATGCCCGGGTGGCAGCCCCTCGCTGGCCAGAGGAGCCACGGTCTTGCCGGCAAGATCGGCTAGAAACACCCTGTCCAGCGGCTCGCCATCCACCAATTCCTGGGCCACGAACACCAGCCGGTTCCCGTCGGGGCTGATGGCAGGATCACTGATGAGCTGGTCGCTTAGCTTCAGCACGAAGGAAGCCGGCGGCGTGGGCGTCAGGGGAGCCACTAGGGTAGCGCCGGCCTCCACCGTGCCCCCGGCCGTCACGGTCTCGCTGGCCAGCGCGGTGGCCGTCGCCTCCGCTTCGGCCTCGGCCGTGGCCACAGCCTCCGTGGTAGCGGGGGCGTAGGCGCCGGCCAAGGTAGCTACCGTCGTCCCCCCTTGCACCTGGATGAAGTACATCGTCCTCTCATCCCCAGCGAAGCCGACCGGGATGAAGGAGAGGACGGTGCTCACCTTATCCTGGAGGATCACCGTCACGGGATCCCGCGGCGCTGGCGTGGGCGGCGTCGGCTCCGGCGTCTCCTTACCGGGCGGGGCCTTCCGCTGCACCTTCACCCTAAGGATGGAGACGTCTGCGTTCAGGAACTCGGCCCCGGCGTACCGGCGCAGATAGAGAAGGCCGCCGTCCGGGGCCCAAAGGGGCGTAAAGCGCAGATCGATCCCTTCGGCAATCTTCTCGTCCTCATGTCGCCAGAGATCTATGACATGAGCATGGGCTGTGGAATTGTCCGGCAGGCAGGGTGTGCCAGGCGGCTGCACCGTATACGCCAGCATCCGCCCATCGGGCGATAGTGACGCCCGGATGCCGCAGCCATCGCTATGGGCGATGACGGCCACCTGCTCGCGGTTCGCTGGGTCTTGGGGGCGAACCCGCCAGATGGTGTCCTGCTGGGGTCCGAACTCCCGAAACACCAGCCAGTATTCCGTCTCCGGCGCCGGCGGCGTGGGCGTCACGGTGCCCTCGCCCGGCCCGGGGGGCGTCACGGTAAGGACTGGCGACGGGGTTGGCGTAGCCGGCCCTTCGCCCGCGCCACCGCAAGCCGACAATAGCAGGGCTAGAGCAGCCAGCGCCAGCCAGGGGCAGCGGCGCGCCAGGGCCTGTGCGGCCTTAGTCCAGGGGTGGGACTGCCTCTTGTTCCTGAAGCAGCCGCTCATAGGACCCCGCCCGGCGTACCTCGCGGATGCGTCTGAAGAGGAGATAAGCGGCGCCCGCCAGCACGGCCGCGGCGATGGGGAGGGACACAGGCCGGAAGTAAGTGACGAGGCTCTCCCAATTCTCCCCTAGCTTGTACCCTCCCCAGGCCAGCGCCATGGACCAGGGAAAGGAACCAGCGAAGGTCAGCACTACGAATCGCCAGAACTTCATACGGGCGATGCCCGCCGGCAGGCTAATGAACGTCCGTATCACAGGCATCAGCCGGGTGGCGAAAACGGTGATCTCGCCGTAACGTTTGAACCAGCGGTCGGCCCACTCCACCTCCCGGGGCGTGATGAGTAGATAACGCCCGTACTTATGGATGAGAGGCTCCCTGCCCCAGGCGCCCGCGTAGTAGGCCAGCACGGACCCCAAGGTGTTCCCCAGGGCCCCGAAGAAGCCCGCTCAGAGC
>DAOUAG010000243.1:0-9066 GCA_034433815.1 Dehalococcoidia bacterium
AAGATCGCCGCCACGTTGCGGCCAGAGGCCATCGTTCTCATCGGCATCTCGGGGCGGGGCGATAAGGACATGGAGATCGTGGCGCGCGCCCTGGGCCAGTCCCTGGAAACAGGTCAGCCCTAGGACTTCTCCGGCCGCGGGGGCTCCCCGCTTACGAAGAACCAGCCTGCCAGCGCTACGGCGGCAAGACCCAGGCCCACAGCCAAGAAGGGCGCGGTGGCGCCCATCTCGTCGAAGTGATCCCCGGCCTCAGCCCACCCGTAAGTGACTACTCCCACAGCGCCCAGCACCAGCCCAAGGCCCAGAGGCATCGAGCGGCGATGGGCATACAGCGCCAGGCCCACGATGGCGGCCCCCAAGAGCGAGGCGGCCACCAGTACGTTGCGGTCGTGTTCCCTCTCGTTTCGCTCGAAGGCTTCGATATCCGGCTGCGATGGGGAAATGGGGCCCGCGCGCGCCCAGGCGCTCTGCGGGGCCGGATAGGCCAAGCGAAAACCCAGAATGACGAAGAGGATGAGCAGAATGGCCAGCACCAGCGCATACGCCAGGCGGAAAGCGAGCTGCATAGGCCCCCCTTTTCTTGCCGCCATTATAGCTGCCCCAGCCGGGAGGACAAGCTAAGATTACATGAGGTGAAACGCGTCCTGTTCGTCTGCACGGGAAACCGCGCCCGCAGCCAAATGGCGGAGGGGCTGCTGCGTCATCTGGCCGGGGATCGCTTCGAGGTCCATAGTGCGGGAACGGAGCCCAAAGGCCTCTCACCCTACGCCGTGGAGGCCATGCGGGAGATCGGCATCGATATATCTGACCAGCGTTCGAAGTCCGTGGAGGAGTACGCGGGCCAAGCCTTCGACTACGTCATCACCGTTTGCGATTCGGCCCGCCAGGCCTGCCCCGCCTTTCCGGGCGGCGGCCAGCGCGTGCACTGGGACATCGAAGATCCGGCTGTGGCCGAGGAACGAGGGAGCGCCGAGGCGAGGGAGGCGTTCCGGGCAGCACGCGATAAGCTGCGCACACACATCGAAGAGTTCCTGGCCTCAGCCTGAAAGACTGTGCAATCCGGGCGACGGCCGGCTAGAGGCCGCCGCCGCGGCCACCACCGGCGCCGCCAGCGCCCATGCTTCCCCGCAGCCGCGGGTCGGTTATGTCACGGAAGGCGTCGCCCAACATGTTGAAGCCCAGGACGACCAGACTGAGGGCGAGGCCGGGGAAGAAGGCCGGCCACCACTCGCCCCGGTAGGCTGCCTCCTGGTTCTTGCCCGTCAGGTCTGCCCCCCACGAGGGCGTGCCCGCCGGTACGCCGACGCCCAGGAAACTGATGGCGGCCTCGGCCAATATGGAGATGGGGATGTAGACCGTGGCTAACACCACCACCAGGGCCATGACGTTAGGGAAGATGTGCCGCCACATGATGCGCGAGCTGGTGGCGCCCATGGCCCGCGCAGCCTCAATGTAAACATTCTCTTTTATGGACAGAACCGCCCCTCGAACTACGCGGGCCGTCCCTACGGCCACCGCTATGCCGATGCCCAGAGAGATGATGAAGACATCGAGAAAGGTGGGGATCCCTAAGAACGTGCCCTCAGGCACTGGCGTGTAGTCTTGCAGAAAATGACGAACTTCCGAGTCTTCGTCCCCGAACACCGTGATGATGGCCAGGAGCAGGACCACGGCCGGGAAGGCGAGGAGTATGTCCACCGTCCGCTGGATGATGCTGTCAACAAACTTGCCGACGTAGCCCGAAATCACTCCGAAGAAGGTGCCCACCGAGACGCCGAAGGTCACCGCTACGATGCCTACCATGAGCGAGATGCGCGCCCCGAAGATCGTGCGGCTCAGGACATCGCGCCCAAGGCGATCGGTGCCGAAGGGATGCGCCAGAGACGGCGCCTCCTTCAGATGCCCGGAATCGAGCGCCTGGGGATCATAGGGAGCAATCAGCTCAGCGAATATCCCGCTGAACAACAAAGCAGCCACCACCAGGAGGCCGAACACCCCAAGGGGATGCGCCTTGGCCAGCCTGATCAACCGCAGCCAGATAGGGGCCGCGGCGGGCCTTGCTTCCTCGACTTCAAGGGCTAGCGCTGCTTCCCGAGCCATCCTTCCCCCTAAGCGTAGTGGATCCGCGGGTCGAGCCAGGCGTAGGCCAGGTCAACCGCCAGGTTTACCAGCACGTAGGCAGTGGCGAAGAGAAGCACCACGCTCTGCACCACCATCAGGTCCCGCTGGATGATCGCCTCCAATACGTACCGCCCTACGCCCTGTAGACCGAAGACGGACTCGATGATCACCGATCCGCCGATGAGAGCGCCCACCTGGAGACCCACGAAGGTGGTCACCGGTATCAACGCGTTCTTCAAGGCGTGGCGCACGATCACCGTGCGCTCGCGTAGGCCTTTCGACCACGCGGTGCGGATGTAATCGTTACGCATGACCTCAAGCATCGACGATCGGGTCAGACGCATGATGACGGCAGCGATGCCCATGGCCAATACCAGGGCGGGCGGCACGAACTCCTGGAGGTTCGTCCAGGGGTCGTCCGTGAACGGAACGTACCCCCTGCCGAACTGGGGCGGCGTCCACCCGAACCAGAGAAAGGCGAAGGTGATGAACATCATCCCCAGGTAGAAAGAGGGCACCGAAAGCCAGACCACGCTGAAGAAGCGCGCCAGCCAATCTAAGGGTGTGTTCGTACGCATGGCAGATATCACGCCGGGCGGCACCCCGAGCAGAAGGGCGAACAGAAGGCCCAGGATCATGATCTCCAGCGTTACAGGCAGGTTGTGTTTCAGGTCGTCAGCCACCTTCACCTTGGTGAAGAAGGAACGGCCTAGATCCATCTTCGGCCCGGGGACCTTCAAGCCATGCAGGTCTATGCCGAAGACCGAATCGTGCAAGGTGGGTTCTGAGATGTCCCACAACCAGTCGCCGTACTGCTCGTACCAGGGGCGGTCGAGACCCAGTTCGTGGCGGATGTCCCGAAGCGTCTCTGGCGTGCATTGGAACTGGCAGATCATCACGGCGGCATCGCCGGGAATGATGCGGAAGATAGCGAAGGTAGCGAAGCTGACCCCCAGCATGATGGGGGGCACCAGAAGCAGCCGACGGATTATGTAGTCCCGCATCTTTCGGTTTCAGCCCCGGGGCCTTTAGACGTTCTCCTCCGTCCAGATGTCGGTGCCCTCGGGCCCCACGTCCTTGGGCGGGTCCTGCCCTATCTCGTACGGATAGTGCACGTACCACCAGCGCGCGGAGTAGAAGTAGCCGCCGGTCAGGGTGAGCTGGGGCCCGTGCTCCTTCAGGATCATGCGCTGAGCCTCCAGCACGATCTGCCTGCGCTTCTCCTCGTCAAACTCCTCGGCCTGGGCATCGATGAGCTTGTCCAACTCTGGGTTCGTGTAGTTGGTCCAGTTGCCGGAACCCGTGACTCCCAGCGAGTGGTAGAAGGACAGCGGACGGTCCGGCTCATCGTACGGGAGGTTGGGGAAGAAGGCCATATCGAAGTTGCCCGGTATGATCGTGGAGCCGATGAAGGTGCCCAGCTCCACCTCGTCCACCTGCACCCTGATCCCCACCCGGCTCAGCTGATCCTGTATGATGAAGGCGCCATCGGCGATAAAGGTGGGGCCCACCAGCTTGGGGATCTTCATCTTGACGCTGAAGCCGTCGGGGTAGCCGGCCTCCGCCAAGAGCTGTTTGGCCCGCTGGGGATCGTACTTATAGAAGGCGCGGAGCTCCTCCTGGGGCAATGCCCACTTGGTTTGGGCCCATTGAATGGGGCCGTTGTAGTTCCCTTCGCCGTCCTGATTGAGGCGCATGAACTCGTCCCTGTCGAGGGCCAGGTCGATGGCCTCCCGTACCCGGATGTCGTAGAAGGGCCTCGTCGGGTGAACCTTGAGGTGTATCACTGGGTAGAAGAGCCAGGGTGCCTTGACGACCGTGAAGTTGCCGTCCTTCATCAGGTCCTCTGCCTCCGGCTTCTGGAGGAAGGCCCCGTTGACATCGTGTTGGCCGGACTTGAAGGCCGTGAGGGACGAAGAGTTGTCCGGGATGATGATGTACGTGATGCCGTCCAGGTAGGGCCGCGGCGGGTTGAGGAAGTAGTTGGGGAACTTCTTCAGGACGATGCGTTCGGAGCCACGCAGCTCTTCTAGCATGAAGGGCCCGGTGCCGAAGGCCTTCTGGCTCAACTGGGGGTACTTTTCGATCACCTTCCGCGATATGATCGCCCATGTCGGGTTGGCTAGCTCCCGCACAGCGGGGGCGAAGGGCCGGCTGAGATACACGTTGAAGGTGTAGTCGTCCGGCGTCTCCATCTTGACGATGCGCTTGGGAAAGCGCTTGTCAGGAGCGGAGATGGCTGTGCCCCGGCGCTCGAAGCTCTTCTTGTAATCCTCGGAAATCAGCTCGTCCTCGTCCCAATCACCACCAGGGTGGATGCGCACCCCGGGCCTCAGCTTGTAGAGGAAGGTGGTTGGGTCCGGGATCTCCATCTCCAGCACGAGGTTGTTGAGGATGACCTCCTCGGCGTTGGGGCGCCAACTGTACATGTAGCTGTACAGGCGCTGGTCGATATCCAGAGCCGTCAGGTCAACGTGGGGATCGATGCCGAGGGCGGTGATGAGCCGACCCTGGGTGATGCTGCCTCCCGCCACCGGCGAGCCAAGCGGGCCCGGCGTGCGTGCCGGCCTCGTCGGCCCGCTGCTGCCACCCCCGCAGCCAGCGATGGCGCCAGCAGCCAGCCCCAGGGCAGCGGCGCCCCCTGCCGACAGTAGAGCCCTCCGGCTGATGCGTTTCCGGTTCAGGCGGTCCCAATAATTCGGTTTGTCCATACCGCTCTCCCGCGGGGCGACCGGGTTGAAGCGGGCCCCTCCCTTTAAACATTCGTTTGACTACTGGTACACCGTTTTATAACGATACGGAGCCCTCTATGTCAACGGATTCTCACCCCCTTCACGGTAGATTCCTGGGCGTGGCCCCCGCCCGTTGGCTCGAGGCTGCCCTGCCTTCAGGGGGGAGGCAAGGCCAGCGCAGGCGATGTGACGATGGTATAATGAGTATGGAGAGAGATAGGTGCCCGGCGACCGCAGATCGTTGGCCTCGATGACCTCTGAAAGACGAGGCGGGCAGCCCCAGGCAGCGGTGGCTACTGGCGAGCGGGAGCCGGGCGGAATTTCGAGCGCGACTCTTGCGCTTTTTTGTTGCCTCTACGTCGCGCCTCATGGCACCTGACCCATCCACTCCGCCAAGTCCACCGATGCCAGCATCGGGCAGCTTCCGCATCGGCCGCATCAAGGGCATCGACATCCAGGTGCATTGGAGCTGGTTCGTGGTCTTTACCCTCCTCACCTGGTGGCTCTCGGAAGGCTTTTTCCAGGAGGTGCACGAAGACTGGAGCAAAGAGACGGCCTGGGCCACCTCAGTGGTCACGACGCTTCTCTTCTTTACCTCTGTGCTCTTGCACGAGCTGTCCCATTCCCTGATGGCTCGCAGGTTGGGCCTGCCGGTGCACAGCATCACCCTCTTCATCTTCGGGGGTGTTTCCGCACTGGGGGCCGAACCCAGCAGCGCACGGCAGGAGTTCCGGGTGGCCATCGTGGGCCCGCTCACCAGTTTCGCCATAGCGGCCGTGCTGGGCATCGCTTCCGGCATTGCGTTTCTGGCCGGCAAGGAGGACACACCGCCGGCGGCTGTGGCGGAATACCTGGCCTTCATCAATCTCTCGGTCGGCATCTTCAACATGCTGCCCGGCTTCCCGCTGGACGGAGGGCGCGTGCTGCGGGCGGGCCTCTGGGCGACATCCCGCGATATGCTCAAGGCCACCCGTTGGGCCGCAAGCGCCGGCTCCTTCATCTCCTTCGCCCTTATCGCCATCGGCGTCCTCTCCATCCTGGCGGGGGCCTTCGTGGGCGGCGTTTGGTTCATCGTCATCGGCTGGTTCCTGCGTAACGCCTCCGAATCCTCGTACCAGCAGCTACTCTTCCGGCGCACGCTGGAAGGAACCAAGGTGCGCGACGTCATCAACCGCAGCATCGTGCCAGCGCCGCCCGACCTGAGCTTGAGCCAGTTGGTCACGGACTATATGTTCGGATACAGCCAGCGCTGCACCCCTATCGTGGTGGCCGATGACCTTCTGGGCCTGGTGACCATGGGCGACCTGAAACGCGTTCCCGCCGAAGAATGGCCCAGCACCAGCGTCTTCAGGGCCATGACGCCTAGAGAAAAGCTCTTCACGGTCTCGCCCGAGGACGACGTCAGCAGGGCGCTGGACATCATGGCAGCTCACGACGTCCATCAGGTGCCCGTGCTGGAGGGCCGTACCTTTCTGGGCTTCGTGACCCGGTCAGATATACTGCGCCTGATCCAGATCCGGGCCGAGCTGAGCGGCGCGGTGAGAGCCTCCTAGGAGCGCGCCAGGGCCTGCGCTTCCATCTGCGCCAGGGCCCGCGATAGCTTCTCCCGCGCGATGCGGGCCACCTCTGCCAGGCCCGGCGCCTCGGACAAACGCGACATCACCTGGGGGTCCAGCACCGAGATGATGACCTTGCCTCCCTCTTCCCGTACCGTCACGTTGCAGGGCAGAAGAAGCCCCACATCGATGTCGTCCTGGAGGGCGGTGAAGGCCAGAGCAGGGTTGCAGGCGCCCAGGATGATATAGGGCTGAAAATCCGCGCCAATCTTCTCTTTCAGCGTCTTCTTGACGTCGATCTCCGTCAGGATCCCGAAGCCCTCCTCCTTCAAGGCGTCCTTGGCCACCCGGATGGCCTCATCGTAGGACAGGGGCACTTCGACACTCATTCCGTAGCGCAGCTCTTTCACGGGTCACCTCCTGGCGATCGGCAGCACTCTCTTCCAGCTACTATCCTAGCAGCCTTTCGCGAGGCCGGTGCTGGTTGCCAATCTTCGGGCAGCGAACGGCGCGCCGCCGTTTGACAAAAACGGCTCTTATGTGAAAAGAATAACGTGCCCTTAAACGCAGAACGAGGCGGGCTAGAACAGAAACGGAGGTCGCCCATGAGTGAAGTAAGGTTTGATGGCAGGGTCGCCATCGTGACGGGCGCCGGCGGCGGCCTGGGCCGGGCCCACGCGTTGCTGCTGGCCTCGCGCGGCGCGAAGGTCGTCGTCAACGACCTGGGCAGCGCGCGGGACGGCACGGGCGCCAGCACCAGCATGGCGGACCAGGTGGTGGCCGAGATCAGGGCCGCCGGCGGGGAGGCCGTGCCCGACTACCACGGCGTGGACACCGTGGAGGGCGGAGAGGCCATCGTGAAGACTGCCCTGGACGCCTGGGGCAAGGTCGATATCCTCATCAATAACGCTGGCATCCTGCGGGACCGCGCCTTCCACAACATGACGGAGGAGGACTGGGACAAGGTGATGGCCGTCCACCTCAAGGGCGCCTTCAACGTCACCCAGCCCGCCTTCCGGGTCATGCGCCAGAACGCCTACGGACGCGTCATCTTCACTACCTCCGCGGCCGGCCTGTACGGGAACTTTGGCCAGATGAACTACTCCGCGGCCAAGATGGGGCTGGTGGGCATGATGAACACCCTCAAGCAAGAGGGGATGAAGTACAACATCAAGGTCAACACCATCGCTCCCCTGGCCGCGTCGCGTCTGACGGCAGACATCTTCCCTCCGGCGGTGCTGGAAAAGGTGAAGCCGGAGCTGGTGTCACCTATCGTTGCCTACCTGTGCTCCGAGGAGTGTCAGGAGAACGGCAGCATCTTCACGGCCGGCGGTGGCTACTTCGGCCGCGCCGCCATCGTAGAGGGAAAGGGCGTCTTCCTGGAGCACGACGGCCCCATCACCATCGAGCAGATCCGGGATAACCTGGCCAAGATCAAGGACATGACGGGCGCGGAGGAGTTCCCCAACGCCAACGCAGAGGGGATGGCCCGCGTCTTCTCCCACCTGGCCAGGGCGGCGGGCTCGGGGCAGACCCAATGACCCAGCGCAAGCCGGTGGGCCCCGATGCGGTGGGCACGGAGCTGCCGCCCACCGTCTACCAGTACACGGACCGGGACGTTATGCTCTACGCCATCGGCGTCGGGGCCACAGAGTTGGAGTTCGTCTACGAGAGGGGCCTGAAGGTCATCCCCTCCTTCGCTGTAATTCCCGCCTTCCCGGCCCTCATGGGCCTGATGGGAACCGTCGACGTCAACCCCATGATGATCCTGCACGGCGAGCAGGCATTCCGCGTGCACAAGGCCATCCCTGTGGAGGGCAAGCTCACCACCACGGGTAAGGTGACTGGCGTCTACGACAAGGGCAAGGGGGCCCTCATAACCATCGAGACGCTGACCCGGGAGGAGAGCGGCGAACTGCTGTTCACCAACAACTTCGGCGTGTTCGTCCGCGGCGCCGGCGGATTCGGAGGTGAGCGGGGCCCTGAGGCTGGGAACAACCCCCCGGACCGGGCGCCGGATAAGACCGTGAGCATGACGACCTTGCCGAATCAGGCCGTCATCTACCGGCTATCGGGGGACAGGAATCCGCTGCACATAGACCCGGCCTTCGCCAAGATGGCCGGCTATGACCGGCCCATCCTGCACGGCCTCTGCACCTTCGGCCACGTCTGCCGTGCGGTCCTCAAGGAGTACTGCGACAACGATCCTTCGCGCTTCGTGGCCATGTCGGCGCGCTTCTCCGGCGTCGTCTACCCTGGGGACACCATCACCACGGAGATGTGGGACGTCGGCGGCGGCAAGGTTATCGTGCAGGCCAAGACCCAGGAAGGCCGGGTGGTCATCAGCAACGCGGCGGTCGAGACGAAATAGCGTCCGGGCGGCGGCGGGACACCTCTACCAGGGGCACCTGGGGGGCCGCCTAAGGCGCCTTGGCCGCATTGACTGCGATCTGACTTCCGTGCCGCCGACGCTGACGCCGCTTCCGGCCTGCCAGTCCGGCAGCCCCCGGGCTACCCAAGTATAGGCCCGCTGCAAGGCACGGGCAGTGCGGGCTCCTTGCCGGGGTGCCTAGCGACGGGATAGCATAGACCCCAAGGGCTCACCCCTCTCACCTACCCATCCTTAGGAAAGGCGCATGCGTATAGTAGTTGGGGCC
>DAOUAG010000244.1:0-11611 GCA_034433815.1 Dehalococcoidia bacterium
CGCCTCTACCACCACGGCACGGTGTTCCGCATCGCCACGCAAGAAGGGCTCATAGACCCAATATCCTCTGTACAGATTGGAATCCGCGGCTCCATATCGGCCGGCATCGTGGCCGAGGCCCGCGCCGCCGGTTTCCACCTCATAAACGCCAGCGAATTCGCCCGGCAGGGCATACGCACCACCATCGAGCAGATCCAGCGCCTGGCCACCTTGCCTGTGTATGTCTCCCTGGATATCGACTGTGTCGACCCCGCCTTTGCCCCCGGCACCGGCACCCCGGAGGTGGCCGGGCTTACAAGCCGCGAGATCGTAGAGTTGGTGCGCGGGCTGCGAGGCCTTCCCCTAGCGGGCTTCGATATCGTCGAAGTGGCGCCCGCGTACGACCACGCCGAGATCACGGCCCTTCTGGCAGCGCACCTCGTCTACGAGTTCCTTCTCGTCCTGGCGGGAGCCAGCCCGGCTTCGTAGATAGACCCGGCGGCCCGAACGGCGCGCTTCTACTGGGGCTCGCGCCCCTCGAGACGGGCGGCGAAGCGAGTGAGCCCCATCCCGCCCGAGACCATCACCCGTTTGAGCTGATAGGGCGACGCCGCGTCCTGCTCGATCTCCGGCCAGGTGTTCGGCAGGGGATTCGTCACACCGAGAACGTAGCCCTCCTGCCGCAGGATCTCCACCACCCGGGCTTGCGCTTCCGCGCTGCCGTGGGCGAACGGCTCCCCGTAGGGGTACACCAGCGCCTGCACGGGCCGCGAAGCCTTCTCCTGGATCGCCTTCCGGGACTCCCGCACCTCCGTTGTCGTCGCCTCGGCGGGGGCGGCCCCCAGGTCGACGTGGTTGGCCGAATGGGAGACGAACTCCATGCCTGCCCTCGCCATCTCTCTTACCTGATCCCAGCTCATATATCCGGGCTGGCCCAGGAAGGAGGTCACCACGGCGAAGCTGCCAACGAACCCGTACTTCTGGAGCAGCGGAAAGGCGTAAAGAAAGTTGTCCTCGTAGCCATCGTCGAACGTCAGAATCACAGGTTTTTCCGGCAAGGGCAGGCCGTAGAACATAGCGTTGGCCAGCTCTGCCAGCGTGATGCTGCGGTAGCCGGCGCCCTGCATGTAGGCCAGCTCCCTCTCGAAATCTGCCGAAAGTACCGTGATGGTTCGCCCTTCGAAATCCGCCGGCCACTCCGGCGCGACGTGGTGGTAGACGAGGATGGGCACGTCGAAGGATCCTTGGACAGCGGGGGCCGGAGCAAATGATGGAGCCCGCCGGGCCGCCGGGCCTAGCCCCGCTACCCGCCACTCGCCGTCCTCGGCGGCCAGCACGACAGGAGCCAGCGAGAACTCCGGCACGTCGTTGCCGTCAGCCCGCAGCGTATATGGGACGCTGACGGCGCTTGCGTAGTCGGTGCCGGTATCGGGATCGCGCCACGGGCCCGTCGCTGCGGGCTCCCCCAGCTCGATGCCCAGCTTGCGCCCGCCGAACTTACGGCCCAGGAAGGCGGACAACGTCTCGGGCGAACCCCAGGCCTTGCGAGGCGCCGCCGCCAGAAGCCCCCACAACTCGTCGTAGCGCCCCTTGGCCAGGGCTGAGAGAAAGGCGGCGGCCGTCTTGGCGGCGTCGCCCGGTCGGGGGTTGACCGTCGCCGCCTGCGTGCTCCCCGTGGTTCCGCTACTAGTGGCTTCAGGCGTGGGGCTGGATCCGCCGCTGCCTGACGAGCAGGCGCCGGCCAGGAGTCCCGCAGTCGCGGCGAGAAAGGCGAGGACGATTAGCGATATGGGGATGACAGGGGTGCTGTCGCGCCCGTCGCCGTCTGCCCGCCCGGTCCTCACCTTGCAGTCGCTCCCGTATCCATCGGCTCAATATAGCATAGGCCGGCCGCCAAGGCCGCAGATTGGCCAGGCGGAAGGCACCTGCAGGCCCTGCGCCGGTAGCACGGCTCGCCGCGCCCACGGTGGGGCTGCCTGCTATCATGGGCTTGTGGCCGCACCCGAGGAGATCATCGTCGCCAAGGATCTGGTAAAACGCTACGGCTCGCTGACCGCCGTCGACGGCATCTCCTTCTCCGTGCGAGCGGGTGAGTGCTTCGGATTCCTGGGGCCCAACGGCGCCGGCAAGACGACGGTGATCCGCATGATGACCTGCGTCTCCCCCGTCACCTCGGGCCAGCTCTCCGTGGCCGGCTTGCCGGTCCAAGAGGCGCCGCGCCAGATCAAAGCCCTTCTCGGCATCGTCCCCCAGGACGACAATCTGGACCCAGACCTGACCGTCCGGCAGAACCTTCGCGCCTACGCCCGCTACTTCGGCTTGCCCAGGGCGACCGCCGAGAAGCGCATCGACGAAGTCCTCTCGTTCCTTCAGCTTACCGATAAGCAGCACGAGCGCATCGACGCCCTCTCTGGGGGGCTGAAGCGACGGCTGACCATCGCCAGGGGGCTGCTCAACGCCCCAAAGATCCTCGTGCTGGACGAACCGACCACCGGCCTGGACCCACAGGCCCGCCACCTGGTGTGGCAAAAGCTGCGCTACCTCCGCAGCCAGGGCACCACCCTGATCCTCACCACCCACTACATGGACGAGGCCGCCCACCTCTGTGATCGCATAGTCATCTTGCACCAGGGGAAGATCATCGCCGAGGGGCCTCCCGAGGAGCTCGTGAGCCGCTACGCCGGCTATGAGGTCATCGAGCTCCAGCTCCCCGAAGGCGACAGGGAAGCGGCCGTCAGCAGCCTGCGGGCCCGCCAGGGGATATCCATCGAGGCCGTCGAAGACATGGTCTACGTCTACGTCCACCGGGAGAACGGCCTCGATCTCAACTCCCTCAAGCTGAACGCTGAGCGCGTGGTCTACCGCCGGGCAAACCTGGAAGACGTTTTCTTGAAGCTGACCGGTAGAGCCCTGGGGGAAGAGTGATGGCCCTAGCCAGTTCCAGACCCCGCCTGTGGCCAGATGTTTCGCCCCTCGCCTTCCGCGTCTGGCAGCGGAACCGCGACGTCTACCTCAACATCTGGATGTCGGAGTTCATCTGGCCCATCGTCGAACCGCTGGTCACCCTCATCGCCTTGGGACTGGGATTGGGAGGGCTCGTAGAGCTCGAGGGCGGCGAGCGCTACATCGACTTCATAGCGCCGGGCATCTTGGCGGTCTTCCCCATGTGGTCAGCTACCGCCGAGGCGGGATGGGGATCCTTCTTCCGCATGGAGAACCAGCGCACCTTCGACGCCATCATCGCCACTCCCGCCAGCATCGATGACGTCACCACGGGCGAAATCCTATGGGCCGCGACCAGGGCCCTCATAAGCACCTGCTACATCGGCGTCATGGTGCTGGCCTTCGGTGCCGTACACTCCGCATGGGCCATCGTTGTCTTCCCCCTGGCCATCCTTCCAGGGTTGATGCTGGGGGCTATCTCCCTCTGCTATACCGCCGTCGCCCGTTCCGTCAGCTCCCTGAACTACTTCTTTGCGGCCTACATCACGCCTCAGTTCTGGCTGGCGGGGGCCTTCTTTCCTCTAGACCGCTTGCCCGAGTGGGTACAGGTTGTCGCCTGGTTCACCCCCGCGCACCACGCGGTGCGGGTCTACCGGGGGCTCCTCGAGGGCAACCCCCAGTGGGACTACCTGGGCGACATAGCCTGGATGCTCGTCGCCGGGTCCGCTTTCTACTACCTGGCCCTCCGCCTTATGCGCCGCCGCCTCATCCGTTAGCCCGCAAGCCGTCTCTTCGGGTATCATCACGTTATGGCAGATACGGCCCTTATCGCGATCCCCCGATGGCGGGCCCCCACCTGGGAGCGCACGCTCCACTATTACCGGTCCATCCAGGCTAGCGGCGCATCCTACGTCATCGTAGAGGGCGACCTCCTGCCACCGGGCGTGTCCGGCCTCCTCCTCACCGGCGGGACCGACGTCAACCCGGCCCTGTACGGCGAGAAGCGCTCCCCGGAGACGGACCGGCCCAACAGGGCCCGCGACGCCAACGAGCTGGCCCTCCTGCGGCAGGCCCTGGAGCGGGACCTGCCAGTGCTCTGCATCTGCCGCGGGCACCAGCTCCTGAACGTGGCCCTGGGCGGGTCCCTGCTCCAGCATATCCCGGGCGATGGCCACCGGGCGCAGCCCAGCGGGGAGTCCCGTTGGCACGAGGTCACGGTCCTGCCCGGGACCCGTCTCGCCCAGATATACCCCAGCGGCAGCCCTATGCGGGTCAACTCACGCCACCACCAGGCCGTAACTGAGGACCGACTAGCGCCCGGCCTGGCCGTCTCCGCCCTCTCGCCGGACGGCCTCATCGAGGGCGTCGAGAGCCGCGCCCACCGATGGGTGGTGGGCGTGCAGTGGCACCCCGAGCGCCCGGAGATGCACCCGGCCTCGGACCCCCTCTTCCAGGCGTTCGCCCAGGCCTGCGCCGCCGCCAGCCGCTCTCCAGCCTCTGTCCAGCAGAATCGGCGCTAGGCACCCCGTACGCCCCCTGCCAAAGGGTTTATCCAGGTGAACTTATTTGCGATTTCGGGTATGATGTGTGGGTGATACCTTCCCAAAACACGGCCCGACGCCTGCGCGCTGGCCCCTTCCTGCCCGTGAGGAACCCTCATGACGACTGAGACCGAAACCCCCTCCTTCGGCAACGTACGGCCCATCAAGATCGAGGAGGAGATGCGCTCCTCCTACCTCGACTACGCCATGAGCGTCATCGTGGCGCGGGCCCTGCCCGACATCCGCGACGGGCTCAAGCCCGTTCAGCGCCGCATCCTCTACGCCATGGACGATATGGGCTTGGGGCCCGGTTCCCAGTACAAGAAGAGCGCCCGTATCGTGGGCGAAGTCCTGGGTAAGTACCACCCCCATGGCGACGATCCCGTCTACGAGGCGATGGTGCGCATGGCCCAGCCCTTCACCATGCGTTATCCGCTGGTGGACGGCCAGGGCAACTTCGGCTCCATCGATAACGACCCGCCGGCCGCCATGCGCTACACCGAGGCTCGCCTGGCCCCCATAGCCATGGAGCTGTTGGCCGACATCGACCGTAACACCGTGGACTTCGTCCCCAACTTCGATGACTCCCTCAAGGAGCCCGTGGTCCTGCCGGCCAGGCTACCCAACCTCCTGGCGAACGGCGCTTCCGGCATCGCCGTGGGGATGGCCACCAACATTCCGCCCCACAACCTGGCCGAACTATGCGACGCTATCTCCTACCTCATCGACCACCCGGAGGCGACGACGGAAGACCTATCGGCCATCGTTAAGGGCCCAGACTTCCCCACCGGCGGCGTCATCTTCCGCTACGAGACCGTTCGCCTGCCGGCCACCAACGGCCAGGGGCCCGCCACGGAGCGCCGCGACGCCATCCGCACCGCCTACGCCGACGGCAAGGGCCGAATCATCATGCGGGCCAAGGTGCACGTGGAGGAGATGCCCAAGGGCAACCGCAACCAGCTTGTGGTGACGGAACTGCCCTACCAGATCAACAAGGCCGGCCTCATCGAAAAGATCGCCGAGCTGGTGCGCAACAAACGAATCGAAGGCATCGCCGACCTCCGGGACGAATCCGACCGGCACGGGATGCGGATCGTCATCGAGCTGAAGCGGGAGAGCCAGCCTAGCGCCGTCCTGAGCGCCCTATACAAGCACACTGCGATGCAGTCTGCCTTCGCCGTCAACATGCTGGCGCTGGTAGACGGCCAACCCCGCACTGTCAGCCTGAAGAAGATCCTGGAGTCCTACATCAACCACCGCCGTGAGGTGATCCGGCGCCGCAGCGAGTTCGACCTGGAGAAGGCGCGGGAGCGCGCCCACATCCTAGAGGGCCTCCTAAAGGCCATCGACATGCTGGACCAGGTCATCCAGACCATCCGCCGCTCGCCCTCGGCGGAGGAGGCGAAGGCACGCCTCATGCGCTCGCCCTTCGGCCTCACTGACCGCCAGGCCCAGGCTGTGCTGGACATGCAGCTGCGGCGCCTGGCCCGCCTGGAGCGCCAGAAGATCCAGGAGGAGTACGCCGATCTCATCAAGCAGATCGCCTACTTGGAGGATCTCCTGGCCAACCCCCGGAAGATAGACTTCTTGATCCGGGACGACGCCATGGACCTCAAGAAGACCTACGGTGACGCCCGCCGCACGGAGATCCGCGATCAGGAGCCGGAGGAATTCTCCGCAGAGGACATGGTCGCCCACCAGGAGGTGGTGGTCACCCTCTCGGCCCGGGGGTTCATCAAGCGCCTGCCCCTGAGCACATTCCGCGCCCAGCGCCGGGGCGGTGTAGGAATCATCGGCATGAAGACCCGCGAGAACGACGCGGTACGCCACCTGGTGGTGGCCGACACCCACGACAAGCTGATCTTCTTCACCGACCGCGGGCGCTGCTTCCAGGTACGGACTTACGAGGTTACGGACGAGTCTCGGCAGGCCCGCGGCGAGTCCATCGCCCAGCTCCTGCCCAGCCTGGATCCCAAGGAGCGCATCACCGCGGTGGTCCGGGTCCCCCCAGAGGCGGAGCACGATTACATGATCATGGCCACCCGCCTGGGCGAGGTGAAGAAGACGCCGATGCAAGGCTTCGCCAACGTCCGCCGCGACGGGCTTAACGCCATGGATCTGGAGCCCGGGGACGCGCTCGTGGCGGCCAAGCTGGCCACGGATGAGGACCAGGCCATCCTGGTGACCGCCCGCGGGCAAGCCCTGAGGTTTGCGCTGCGCCAACTGCGGTCCGCCTCGCGCCAGTCAGGCGGGGTACGTGGGATCCGCCTGGCCGCAGGAGATAAGGTCGTGGCCATGGACATCGCCCGCGATGGCAAGGACGTCTTGGTGGTCAGCGCCCAGGGCTACGGTAAGCGCACGCCCGTCGAGGAGTACCCCCTTCAGGGGCGCGGGGGACAAGGGGTCATCACCTTCAAGACGAACCCCAAGACCGGCGAGCTGGTCACCGCCCGCACCGTCGACCCGGAGCACGAGCTGATGGTCATATCCGAAGGTGGCACCGTATTGCGGACGCCCGTCCAGCATATCTCCCGGCAAGGACGCTCCACGCAGGGTGTGACCATCATGGACGTGGGCGAGGACGACAGGGTGGCGGCCATCGCCGTCGTGGACATGCGCCGCGAGTTCAGCGGCATCGAGGGTCTACCTACGGGCGCGGTGGTGAAGCCCGGGGCCCGGCCAGGGCAGCCGGCCACGGCCAAGAAGGCGCGTCCAGCGCCTCCGCCGCCGCGGACCCCCAAGGATAAGAAGGGATAGCCCAATGGGACGGGTTACCGGACGCCTCCAGGAGCTAGGCCTCGAGCTGCCCCAGCGCCGCTCGGCGGGCCAGTACGTCGGCGCCGTGCGCAGCGGAAACCTCGTCTTCGTCTCCGGCGCTGGCCCCGTCGGTCCAAGCGGCATCATCAGCGGCAAGGTCGGCGCCCAGCTAGACGTCGCAGCCGCCCAAGAGGCCGCCCGTCTATGCGTACTTAATGGCCTCAGCGCCATACAGGAGGCCATCGGCGACTTGGACCGGGTGACCCGCGTCGTCAAGGTGGTGGGCTTCGTTAACAGCGCGCCGGGCTTCAACCAGCAGCATACCGTTATGGACGCCGCCTCTAGCTTGCTGATATCGTTGTTCGGTGAGGCCGGCGCTCACGCCCGAAGCTCCGTCGGCGTTTCAGATCTGCCCATGGATATCGCCGTCGAGATCGAGATGATCGTGGAGGCCGCCCCGGGAGGTTAGGCCACCAGGCGAGGGGAGGGTACCCCATGAGCCCGCACAACGATATCTTCACGGAGTTCCAACGCATCCACGAACGCATGGAGCGCGCCTACCAGCGGGTCATCGGCGGGCCTGGGAGCCCCCGCTTCTGCGTACCCTTCCTTGAGCCCCCGGTCGACATCTACGAGACCCCCGACGAAGTGGTGGTTCTGGTCGAGATGGCCGGCATCTCACCCCAAGACGTCACCATCCAGCTAGACGGTACCGTCCTCAGCGTCAGCGGCGAGCGGAAGCCGCTGGGCGGGCGCCCGGGCCGCGTTTACACCCAGATGGAGATTCCCCACGGCCGCTTTCAGCGAGACCTCTTGTTGCCAGCGGAGGTTAACGCCGAGGCCGCGGATGCCGTCTACAAAGACGGCATCTTAGAGATCGTACTTCCCAAGGCTGCTCCCGTCAGCGGCCGCCGCCTCCGCATCACCGTCCGCTAGCCCGGCCCAGCCACAACCCGATCGGCGAGGTGTTCATGAACGAGAGCCAGGAGAGACAGGAAGCCCTGGAAGAGGCCAGCGTACCGCCGCTCAAGGCTGCGCCGCAGATGCCCGCCGTGATGCCTGCCATCCCCAGCGGCTCCACCGTCATGTACCCCCAACAGCTGGTGCCCGTCCTGGCCACCGAGGAGCGCGACATTCGGGCCATAGACGAGGCCGCCTCCTCCGAGGGCAAGATGATCGCCATCTTCCCCCAGCGCGCCATCGCTGAGGGCCACTACGAGGGCGAACTCCTGCCCGTAGGCACCGCCGCAACCATCGTCCGTATGGCCAAGGCGCCGGACGGCTCCGTCCACGCCATCCTTCAGGGCGTGAGCCGCATCCGGCTGTTGGCCATCGAGCGGGAGCACCCCTGTCCCCTCGTCCGCGTCGAGCCCCTGAAGGACGAGAGCGAACGCTCGGTACAGTTGGAGGCCAAGGCCCGCGCCGCCATGGACGCCTTCGTACGGGTGGTCAACCTCTCGGAGTCTCTCCCCAAGGAGCTGGCCACCGCTGTCACCAACATAAGCGAGCCATCAGCTTTGGCCGACTTCATCGCCGCCAACCTGCCGCTGAAGGCTGAGCAACGTTACGCCATCCTGGAAGAGACCAACGTAAGCAAGCGCCTGGATCAGGTGCGCGAACTTCTGGCCCACGAGGCGGAAGTGCTGGAGGTGCAGTCCAAGATCCACGCCGACGTGCGCGGCGAACTGGACAAGAGGCAGCGAGAGTTCATCCTGCGGGAGCAGCTCAAGGCCATCCAGCGGGAGCTGGGGGAAGGCGAGGAAGCGCCGGAGCTGGCGGAACTCAGGCAGCGCCTGGAGGCCGCCGGCCTGCCCGAGGCCGCCCGCAAGGAGGCCGACCGCGAGATGCAGCGCCTGGCCAACATCCCGCCCATGTCCCCAGAGTATCAGGTGGCCCGCACCTACCTGGAGTGGCTGGCGGACCTGCCCTGGAACAAGAGCACCGAGGATCAACTGGACATCCGCCGGGCCGAGCAGATCTTGGAGGAAGACCATTACGGCTTGCAAAAGGTGAAGCGGCGCATCCTGGACTATCTGGCCGTGCGCCAGCTCAAGAAGGGCGAGGCCAAAGGCCCCATCCTGTGTTTCGTGGGCCCGCCTGGCACGGGCAAGACCTCCCTTGGCCAGTCCATCGCCAGGGCCCTTGGCCGCAAGTTCATCCGCATGGCCTTAGGAGGCATCCGGGACGAGGCCGAGATCCGTGGCCACCGCCGCACGTACGTCGGCGCCATGCCTGGGCGCATCATCCAAGAGATCCGGCGGGCAGGAGTCAACAACCCCCTGATCATGCTGGATGAGGTGGATAAACTGGGCGCCGACTTCCGGGGCGACCCGGCCTCTGCCCTGCTAGAGGTCCTGGACCCTGCCCAAAACTCCACCTTCACCGACAATTATCTGGATGTGGCCTTCGACCTTTCCCGCGTCTTCTTCATCGCCACGGCCAACGTCACCGACACCATCCCCAGCCCTCTACGCGACCGGATGGAGATCATCGAGCTCCCCGGCTACACCGAGCACGAGAAGCTGGAGATCGGCCGCCGCTATCTGCTGCCCCGGCAGATGCAAGAGAACGGCATCCCCGAGGGAGCCCTGCGGGTTACAGACGGAGCCATCCTGGAGATCATCCGCTCCTACACCCGCGAGGCGGGCGTCCGGAACCTGGAAAGGGAGCTGGGCAGCATCTGCCGCGGCATAGCCCGGCGCATCGCCTCGGGGGAGGAGGGCCCCTTCACCATCGGCACCGAGGAGGTCGCCGAGTTCCTGGGCCCGCCGCGCTTCCGCTGGGAGCTGGCAAGAGAGCAGGACGAGGTGGGCGTGGCGACGGGGTTAGCGGCCACGGTTGCCGGAGGCGACGTGTTGTTTGTGGAAGCCACCATCGTTCCCGGCAGGGGGCGCCTCATCCTTACCGGCAAGCTAGGGGACGTCATGCAAGAATCCGCCCAGGCCGCCCTTACCTACGCCCGTTCGCGGGCCGCCGCCCTGGGCATACCAACCAGCGCCTTCGAGAAGAACGATATCCACATCCACGTGCCGGCGGGTGCGGTGCCTAAGGATGGCCCCTCGGCTGGCATCACCATGGCCACCGCCGTGGTCTCGGCCCTCACCCAACGCCCGGTCCGCAAGGAGGTGGCCATGACCGGAGAGATCACCCTGCGCGGGAAGGTGCTGCCCGTGGGCGCCATCCGCGATAAGGTTCTGGCCGCCCATCGGGCCGGCTGCAAACGCGTGGTCATACCCCGCGATAACGAGAACGACCTTCTCGACGTGCCCGAGGAGGTGCGGCGGGAACTCGACTTCGTTCTGGTCGAACACGTAGACGACGCCCTCAACGCGGCCCTGCATCCCGAAAAAGCGCAGGAGAAGCCGCGTCTCGCCGCCGTAGGGGGCTAGGCACGCCCGTGGGCGAAGACCTGGCCCGCGCCTTCATCTCTTTCTTCGCCATCGTCGACCCCATCGGCAACGTCGCCGTCTTCTACCTCTTGGCCAAGTCCTTCAGCCTGGCGCGGCGCGTGCAGATCGCCACGGTCGCCGTGGGGACAGCCCTGGCGCTGCTCCTAGTCTTCGCCCTGGCGGGCCGAGAGGTGTTGGACTTCTTGGATATCTCGGTGGACAGCTTCAAGGTGGCTGCCGGCTTTCTCCTCCTGCCCACCGCTTACCGCCTCGTGGAGCGCGGCCAGTCCATCGATGTCGTGGATGGCGAAGCGGCTGACCCCGTACAGATCGCCGTGGCGCCTTTGGCCACGCCCCTCATCGCTGGCCCGGGCGCCCTGGCCACCGCCATCTCCCTTTCCGATACCCTGGGCCGGACGCCCACCGTCCTGGGCGGCGGCCTCGTCCTTCTGCTAACGTTCGTCGCCTTCACGGCTGCGGCCTGGGTCTTCCAGGTACTCGGGGCAGCTGTCCTCAGGCTTCTATCCCGGCTGGTGGGCATCCTGCTGGTGGCTATCGCCGCCGATTTCATCCTAGAGGGCCTGAGCGCCACCTTCTAGCGCCGGCCGACGCCGTTTCTCAGTACCCTCGCGACGGATCCACGAGGTTGCGCAGGGGCTGCCCCGCCAGATAGCGCCGCAGGTTGTCGCAGAAGAGCTCCACCGCCCGTTCCATGTAGCGCGGCGTCCCCCCGCTGATGTGAGGCGTGACCAGCACGTTCTCCAGTCCCCAGAGTTCGCTCTCCGCCGGCAGCGGCTCGATCTCGAAGACGTCCAGCGCCGCGCCGGCGATCCAGCCCTCCTTTAGGGCCCGCACCAACGCCCGCTCATCGACGACAGCCCCTCGGGCGATATTTATCAGCACGGCGCTCTGTTTCATGGTCCGCAGCTCCGGCTCGCCGATGAGTCCCCGAGAGTCCGGTGTCAGGGGCACTGCCATGACTACGTAATCGCTCTCGGCCAG
>DAOUAG010000245.1:0-9602 GCA_034433815.1 Dehalococcoidia bacterium
TCCAGCTTCTCACCCAGTCCTACGACTACGTCATCCTGGACACCCCGGGGACGTTTAACGACATCGTGGCCCGGGCGCTGGAGCTGGCCACCATGGTGGTGCTGGTGGCCACGGTGGATATGGCCAGCCTGAAGGACACGCTCTTGGCCATCGATATGTTGCGCTCGTGGAACTTCCCCCAGGAGAAGATCAAGCTGGTGATCAACGCCACTAACGAGGCCAGCAACGTACAGCCTCAAGAGGTCAAGCGAATGCTGGGCCGCGAGGTGTTCTGGTCTGTGCCCTATGACCGGAACATCAGCCAGGCCACGCAACTCGGGATGCCCGTGGTCGTGGCCAAGCCCCAATGCAAGGCAGCGGAGAGCCTGGTGGAGATGGCCTACGCCTTCAGCGGCGTGCGCCATCAGCAACCCGCCAAGGCCAAGGAGGCGCCCCAGAAGGGCGGGTTTCTGAGCCGCATCTTGGGCTCAGTCAGCGAGGACAAGACAGAAGCTAGGGTGGAGTGACCAGATGACCAATTGGCAGACAGGACGGCCGGTTAACCCTTCGATGCGCGCCGGCGTGGGCCCCAACCCCGCCGGGGCGTCTCGTGTTACCCCCGGCCGCTACAACGAAGATATGGAGCAACTGATCTTCCGCATGCACCAGATGCTCATCGATGAGCTGGATGCGGACCAGATAAGCTCGATGCCGGCGGAGGAGCGCCGCAGGGTGGTGGAGCAAGCCGCCGAGACGCTCCTGCGCCGCGAGATGCCCAGCGTGGGCGGCATCACCCGGGACCAGATCGTGGCCCGCGTGGTGGACGAGGTCGTGGGCCTCGGGCCCATCGACGCCCTCATGCGGGATCCCTCCATCTCAGAGGTCATGGTCAACGCCCCGGACGAGGTCTACTTCGAAAGGGAGGGCATCCTGTACCTCAGCGATGTGCGTTTCCGCGACCACTCCCACATAGCCAGGGTCATCGAGCGCATCATCGCGCCCATCGGCCGCAGGGTGGACGAGGCCTCGCCCATGGTGGACGCCCGCCTTCCTGACGGCTCCCGGGTGAACGTTGTCATACCGCCCGTAGCGCCCAAGAGCCCCACCATCACCATCCGGAAGTTCCGCGCCGACAAGCTGAGCATGGACGATCTGGTGCGGGCCGGCACCGTCACCCAGGAGATCGTGGAGTTCCTGGCCGCCTGCGTGAGGCTGAAGCTGAACATTCTTATCTCCGGCGGTACCGGCACCGGCAAGACGACGTTCCTGAACGCCCTTTCGGCCTTCATCCCGGAGAGCGAGCGCATCGTCACCATCGAGGACCCGGTGGAGGTCAAGCTCCAGCAGCCCCATGTGGTGAGCCTGGAGGCCCGGCCGGCGAACATCGACGGCAGAGGGGAGATCACCCAGCGGGACCTGCTGCGCAACACCCTGGGTATGCGCCCGGACAGGATCATCATCGGCGAGGTGCGCGGCCCAGAGGCCTTCGACATGCTCAACGCCATGAACACGGGGCACGAGGGCTCCCTCTCCACCATTCACGCCAACTCTCCGAGGGACGCTCTGGCCCGCATCGAGAACATGGTGCTCATGGCAAACCTGGACCTGCCCGACCGGGCCATCCGGGAGCAGATGGCCTCAGCCTTGCACCTCATCGTCCAGTTGGCGCGCTTCACCGACGTCGTGCGCCGCGTGACCCACGTCACGGAGGTGACCGGCATGGAGGGGCAGATCGTCACGTTGCAGGACCTCTTCCGCTTCCGGCAGACGGGCGTGACCAGCGAAGGGAAGATCGAAGGCCAGATCGAGCCGACAGGCATCCGGCCGACGTTCGCTGAACGGTTCGAGGCGGCAGGGGTTCGCCTTCCGCCGTCGCTGTTCATGATGGCGGCCAGGAGGTAGCGCATGGACCCAGTGGTCATAGGCATCGCGGCGACGGTCTTTTTGGCCGTAGTGCTGATCTTTTCGGGTCTGGGCCGCCGTCCCAGCGCCGACCCTATGGCGGCGCGGCTGGAGGCCTTTAAGTCCGACGGTGAAACGAAGCCTGCAAACGCCCCCGGGGCTCCCCAGCTTCGCCAGCGCCGGTCCTACAGCGGCTTGCCGGTCCTCAGCGCCTTCTTGGCCCAGTTCAAGGGGTCAGAGAGGGTGGCCTTGCATCTGGAGCGGGCCGGCCTGCCCTTGCGAGTGGGCGAATACTACATGATTCGTTGGGGCGTGGCCGCCCTCTTCTTCGCCATACCTTTCGTCTTCAGCCAAACGTTGTTCACCGTGGCTATGGCCACAGGGCTGGCCGCTCTCGGCTACGCCCTGCCGGCCATGTGGGTCAACGGCAGGTTGAAGCGCAGGGCGATCCGCATCAACGCCCAGTTGGTGGACATGCTGGGGCTGGTCTCCAACTCCCTGAAATCGGGCTACGGCCTGATGCAGAGCCTGGAGTTCGCCTCGCGCCAGATGGACGGGCCCCTGGCGCAGGAGCTGCGGCGGATGCTGCGGGAGGCCAACCTTGGCCTCAGCGCGGAGGATGCCCTGAACGCTTTGGGTGAGCGCATCAACAGCAAAGACCTGGACATGGTGCTCACGGCCATCAACATTCAGCGGGCCGTGGGCGGCAACCTGGCCGAGATCCTGGACAAGGTGGCCTTCACCATGCGCGAGCGCGAGCGTATACGGGGCGAGATATCGACTCTGACGGCCCAACAGAAGATGACGGGGGTTGTGATAGGCGGATTGCCCATCTTCATGTTTCTGATCTTCATGGTTATGAACCCATCGTACATGAGCCTGCTCTTCACAGAGCTGGTGGGCAGGGTGATGATCGCCATCGCCGTCGGCCTAGAGTTCCTGGGGTATCTGTCCATCAAGCGGATCATGGCCATCGAGGTGTAGGAGCGTAGGATGATCCTGCTGATACTCATTTCGCTATCGGTGTTCGGGTCCGTTGTGCTGCTGGCCTCCGCGGTGGGCGGCCGCAGCACCACCTCGGCCATCGAGTCCCGGATCGCCGACTTCCGCAACCGGGCGGTCTTTGGCGACGACGGCGAGGTGGACCTGAGCGTGCCCTTTGCCGAGCGTGTCCTGAAGCCTGGCGTAGAGGGGCTGGCCCGGGCCATCAGCTCCGTCCTGCCGGCTTCCCTCATCGCCGAGGTGGAGAAGTCGTTGGTCATGGCCGGCAACCCCATGCGCCTGAGCACCTTCGTCACCTTTTGGGCCGTCAGCCTCGTTTCCTTCAGCGGCATGGGGCTCCTGATGTTTGTGGCGTTGCCCAACAGTCTGATCTTGCAGAAGGTAATGATAGGTCTCAGCCTCGTGGCCCTGGGCTGGATGATGCCGCGCATGTGGCTAAAGGCCCAGGTGAAGGCGCGGCAGAAGCTGATCATCAAGGCCCTGCCCGATGCTCTGGACCTGGTGACCACCTGCGTCGAGGCGGGGCTCGGCTTGGACGCCGCTCTGGCCCGGGTGGCCGAGAAGAGCTCCGGGCCTTTGGCGTCGGAACTCTCCCGCATGCTCCGCGACGTGGCCATGGGCAAGCTGCGCAAGGAAGCGCTGACGGAGATGGCCGAGCGCTGCGGGGTTGAAGAGCTGACTAGCTTCATAAACTCGGTTATCCAGGCGGAGCAGTTGGGCGTGGGCATCGCCCAGGTCCTCCGGGTGCAGTCTGACCAGCTGAGGGTAAAGCGCCGGCAGCGGGCGGAACAGGCGGCCCACGAGGCGCCCATCAAGATGCTCTTTCCCTTGGTACTATTCATCTTTCCCGCGTTCCTGATCGTTATCCTCGGGCCCGCAGCCATCAGGATCGCTCAGTCGCTGTCGTAGTGTGGAAGGTAGGGTGGTTCGCATGACTCTTGGCAAGAAGATCCGGGAGCTACGGGAGGAGCTGGGGATGAGCCAGGCGCAGTTGGCTGCGCAAGGCGGCCTCAGCCAGGGATACCTTTCGCAGCTAGAGAACGACGAGGTGCAGAACCCCAGCGCGGCCGTCATCTTCAGGCTGGCGCGGGCCCTGCACGTTGACCCGCGAGCCCTCATGCTGGCGGCGGGTTACGGAGAGGCAGGAACCGCGGAGGAGAGCGCCTCGTCCTATGACCTAACGGTGGACCCGGACCTCCTGCGCTTCCTGGCCAAGATGCCGAGGGAGGCGCAGGCGCACCTTCTGCGGCTTCTGGAAAGCATAGAGGCTCCGCGAGTCCGGCGCCCTGCGGTGGGAGCCGGCAGCCGCCGCTAGCCGGGCGGCCCGGAGCCGGGCTGGGTTATTGACAAGCGCTTGGCCGCGGCCGACAATGCAGGCGGCCGGCGGAAGGGTTGGGGAGACGATGAACTTAGGAGATAAGATACGGCAGCTCAGGGAGGAGAGGCGTTTGACCCAGGGGCATCTAGCCAACAGATCTTCGGTTAGCCAGGGTTACCTGTCGCAACTGGAGAACGGGGAGGTGAAGAACCCCTCTGCCGCTGTGCTCCTGCGCATCGCCCAGGCCATGGACGTCGAACCCGATGAACTGTTCGAGGCGGCGGGCTATCCCACCATGCGCACCCTCCGCCAGATCTACGAGGGGTACCTTGCGACCGTGGACCCTGACCTCTTGCGCTACCTGGCCAAGCTCCCCAGAGACCGGCAGCGCCGGCTCCTGCTACTGCTGGAGGGCATGGCCAGCGTGCTCGGCGAGTCTCCCGCGGTGGAGGCGGACAGGCTTGCTCCGGTAAACGGCGTGAAGCTTTCCAGGATGGGGAACTGATAGCATGCCGGAATTTGGTGAAGGCCGTATCTCACTGGCCGAAAAGATCGACCCGGAACTCCTACAGATGCTGGCTCGCATGTCGCGGCGCCAGCAACGGCAGGTGTTGCTCCTGCTGATGGTGGTGGAGAATCTGCTGTACGAGATGATGCGCGAACGCCGGGCCCGGGAGGAGGCTGAGTAAGAAGGCCGCCGGCGCCAGGCCTCTCCGGCGAAAACGTGGCTGGGCCGCTAGGCGGCCCTTTCTTTTTGGCCGCGACCCAGTGTGCTCACCGGCTAGGTGAGGTCCGGCCGGAAAAGGGCCGCGGGGTGGAGGGGTGAGAAAGTAGGGGGCGAGCGGCGCGAGGGCTGGTTACTGTGCCGGCATCATGCTGTCGGCGACGGCGACCAGCGTGGCCGGCGTTACATCCGCGCTGGACTGGCGGATGATGGTGCGGATGCCGTCGCGCTCGAAGACGAGGCTGACGGAATCCTGCTGGTCCCACCTAAATGCGCCGTCAGCGGTTTGCCAAGAGCCTCGGATGAAGGTGGCGGGGGTGCCATCGGCCAGCGCCAGGTCGGTTGCTGAACCTTGAAGGACCGCCAGGTCAGCTCCGCCCGCCGCCTCTTGGTAGATGACCAGGGCGTCAGACCCCTCGGGGGACTCGTAGGTGAGGACGAAGGTCCCGCCCTCCGGGGCTGCGATGGGCTTCGGGAAGAACTGAGAGGAGGTCAGGCGCATGCCGGTGGGGGCCACGGAAGGCACGCGCACAGGGAGCAGCATGAGGGCCGCGGCATCGCGCGGAGAGACCTCAGTTCCGGCCACCGTGTCCGGCTGCCCTGGGGGTGCTGGCGGCAGCGCCGAGGTCTCGATTACGCCCAGGTGCTGGCCGAGGTAGCGAATGAAACGGGCCGCCGGGTGTTCGGCGAAACCTGTGGCCGGCAGCGGTCCCAGGGCCGCGGCCACGATGGCCACGGCAGCAGCCGCGGCCGCTACCTTGGGCCAAACCCGGGCATATTCTCGGCGCTGTATCTTCTCGCCCTGGGGTCGGGCGCCGAAAGCGCGGGCCGTGAGGGCCGGCCGGAGGCGGGCCCAGACCCTGTCCTGGGGGCCCGCAGCGGCCTCGGCGGCCATCTGCGACAAGGCCTTCCGGGAGCGAGCGATGCGCAACAGCTCCTCTACCTGCGGATCCGTGCTCTGGGCCGGGGCTCCCCTGGCCACGTCGTCCAGCGCAGGCGCCAGGGCGTCGGCTTCGCTCTGGCCCCTGCGCAGGAAGGCCCAGAATCCGCGCTTACGGGGTTCCGCCTGAGCTTGGAGCCTGGCTTGGATCCTTTGCCAGACTTCTTCCCTGTGAGCCTCGGCCATGGAACGTAGCTCGGCGGCCATGCGCTGCCGAAGCTCGGCCATATAGCGCAGTTCAGGGCTCGCGGCAGCCTCCGGGTCGTCACCTATCGCCAATTCCCCCGCGATAGATTGCTCATCGAATGCTGGATCGTGGTCCGAGCTGGCATGGGGCTTCGCTGCCTGGAGGCGCTCGAGGACCCGCTGCCAAACGGCGGCCTCGTGGTGAAGCCCCGATTGGGCCGTAGCCTGGGCTTGTTGTAAACGGGCCCGCGCCACTCTCAGCAAGGACAGGATCTCCTCGTCGTCCAGACCTGGCGGCGGGCTGGGTTCTTCTACTCCCCGCAGCAGGTCATCGATGGCGCGGGCCAGCCAGTCGGCCCGCTCTTCCTCATTCATGCGCTAGCGCCCCCTATCGCCTTCATCCTCTCCCGCAACTTCCGCAGCGCTCGGAAGATGGTGACCCGCACGTTTACCTCGCTGGTGCCGAGCACGTTGGCGATCTCCCGGTTGGTGAGCTCGGCGTCGAACTTTAGGGCGATGATCTCTTGCTCCCGGCGGGGAAGCTGTTGCACCAGGACGGAGAGGGCGTCGAGCCGTTCCTTGTGGAGAAGCGTCTCTTCCGGCCCCCGCGGCTGGTGGTGCAGCTCGTTCTCCCAGGCGGCTTCTTGAGCAGCCCGGGTAGCGGGCTTCTCCTTCCGCCAGTGGGAAGAAACCTCGTTACGGGCGATGGTGAAGAGCCACGAGCCGAAGGACTCGGGAGAACGCAAGGACCTCTTCTTGAGGAACGCCTTCTCGAAGACGTCGGAGACGATGTCCAAGGCGACCTCCCGGTGCTGCACGCGGCCATAGACGTAGGCGAAAACCTTCGGAAAATACTCGTGGTAGAGTTGGGCGAACTCTGTAAGGGGATCGCCTGCCGCCTCGGTTCTCGGGACGGGCGCCGGGCGAGTTGGCGCCGGTTTGCCCACCCTCTCCGGCACTTTGCCGGTGGCCAGCGTGTCAGCTAACGTCGCGCGTGCAGTTGGCATCGTTCGATCCTCACTATCCGCCGGACCCTCCGGGTCTCGGGTTGTACAGAGGCCGGAAGCCTCATCAGCCTTAAGGACGAACAATAGACGCCTTCCCTGCCCTCGTGTTACAGAAGTCGATATCCCCGGTTCGCTATCGTTTTCGTTGCCCGTCCTCGCGCCAGCACGCTGTTCTCCGTTGCTGTGCTTCTAGCGGTTGTCCGGTGATGGTAGTATGCCACCTCGCGGGTAGAATGACAGTTAACGCAAGGCCTGAAGGGGTTAATATGAGGTGAAAAAGGCGTCAGGCGCGATTAAGGACTCAGGGATCCGCTACTTGCGCCGTTCTTGGCGGTAGGCTCGGTCCAGCAGTTCCATCGTATGGACTACGCGGCCTCTCAGCCCGTGGCGGCGCAGGCCGGCCTCTAGCTGCATCATGCACCCTGGATTGGCGGTGGCGATGACGCTAGCGCCGGTGCGCCTGATGTCGCGCATCTTGGCGTCCAGAAGACGCGACGCCATGTCCGGCTGGGTGAGGGCGTAGACCCCCGCGCTGCCGCAGCAACGGTCGGAGTGCGTCATCTCAATCAGGCGCAGGCCTGGAATGCTAGCGAGAATCTCCCGGGGCTGCCGGGATATGCCCTGAGCGTGGGCCAGGTGGCACGGGTCCTGGTAAGTGACGTTCAGGGGGAGATGCGCCTTAGGCGGCTCGAGCCCTGCCTCCGTGACGAATTCATGCACGTCGCGCACCATAGACGATACCCGCTGCGCTTTGCCGGCGTACTCGGGGTCGTCCGCCAGGAGGCTTCCGTACTCCTTCATGGCGGCGCCGCAACCCGCGGAGTTCACCACGATAGCGTCGAACGGCTCGCTCAGGAAGGCGTCCACGTTGCGCCGGGCCAGCCGGCGGGCGGTTTCGGCATCGCCGCTGTGGGCGTGGAGGGCGCCGCAGCAGGCCTGGGCCGGCGGCGCATAGACCTCGCATCCGTGGCGAGCCAGCACCCGGAGGGTGGCGCGATGGACGCGCCCGTGGACGAGAGGCATGATGCATCCAGTGAGGAAAGCCACGCGCCACCTGGCTTGCCCCTCGGGCCGGACCAGGAGTGCTTTCCCCAGGAAGGGGCGCCCCTTGACCTCTGGGCCAAGGATCTGGCCCCTTACCATCGGTAGGCGAGTAGCCAGCGCCCGGAGCCCTGAGCTCCGGTACAGCCGCAGGGCGTCTACCAGCAGACGCAGCCGCCAGGGATGGGCGACCACGTGGCGCAGGAAGAGGGCACGGGCCTGCCATGAGAGGGGCGCTGACGGGCTGGCGAGGACGGCAGCCCGGGCCTCTGCCATGATGCGCCCGTAGGCGACGCCGGAGGGGCAAACGGCCTCGCAGTTGCGGCAAAGGAGGCAGGTGTCCAGATGGCCCGTGGCCACCCTTGTCGGACCGATGCGGCCCGTGGCCATGGCCCGGATAAGGTACAAACGCCCGCGGGGAGACTCGGCCTCGAGGCCTGTTTCGGTGTACGTGGGGCAATTCTGCAAGCAGAGGCCGCAGTGGACGCAGCGGGCGAGGTCATCCCCTGAGGGCCACTGGATGTCGGATGGCGGGCGGTCTGCCATTCAGATGCCGCCCACGAATCGTCCAGGGCTCAGGATGCCCTTGGGATCGAACTCTCGCTTCACGCTTTGCATGAGGGACAATGCGGCTGGAGGATCTCCGAAGACGTCGGCGCGGGCCTTAAGCTCCGGAGGGCAAGCCTCTATCCTCCATGTCGCGTCGTGGGCTGTTGCGGCTTGGCGCAGGCGAGCGAGGAGGGGCTCAGGTTCTTCCTGGCGCCATTCGACCCACAAGCTGCCCGCCACGGGCGCCGCCCTGATGAAGGGTCTGTGGCCGATGGCTTCCACCGCTGTCATGAGGCTGGGCAGACGCGAGGGCAAGGCGCTGAGCCGGCAGCGGAGAGAGATCGGGCCAGCGCCCGAAATCTCTGTCCTACCACCGAGGGGGAAGGCGCCGGCCGTTCGGGCCAGCTCCGCCGCCTCTTGTGCAGAGCGGGCGGTTGCGCCCGGCGACCCCGCAAGGTCGACGGCCAGTAGGTAGGCCCGGCCGGTCTCCATGCCGAGGCTCACGGATGCTGCAGCGGAGTTCAGCAGGAGGCAGGAGCGCAGGGCAAGACCCCGGCGATGGGCCTCCCTCGCTAGGGCGCACGCCTCGGAGATGCTTTCGATGCCGAAGGCGATGGCCCGCTCTTCTCTGGGCGTCGGGGCTAGCTTGAAGGTGGCCTCGACTATGATGCCCAGGGTACCGAAAGAGCCGATGTACAGCTTGCAGAGGTCGTACCCCGCTACGTTCTTGACCACCCGGCCGCCAGCCTTGGTGATGCGGCCGTCGGCGGTCACCACCTTCATGCCGATGGTGAAGTCGCGGGGCGTACTAAGGGCTGATCGCGAAGGTCCGTCGGCGGCTGCGGCGAGGAGGCCGCCCACCGTCGCCGCGTCGGGTAGAGAGGGGTCGAAAGGGGCCATCTGGCCGGACTTCAGCAGATGCCGGCGCAGCGCCCCGAGGGTGATCCCTGCCTG
>DAOUAG010000246.1:0-2131 GCA_034433815.1 Dehalococcoidia bacterium
GTTGCGGGCCCTTGATTGACCGGTGCACCTCCAGCAGATAGAACTTCATCCGCTGGCCGGGGCGGTACTGCTCCGTCCTGACCTGCTCTGAGGCTGGAAGGATCGCCTCCGCTTTGCCCAGATCGACCACCGCCTGCTTGGGATCGACGCGCTGAATGACGCCCGAGACGATATCTCCCTCACGGCCGGAGAACTCCTCGAACAGGACTTCCCGCTCGAATTCACGCAGCCGCTGCAACACCACCTGCTTGGCGGTCTGGGCGGCGATCCGGCCGGCATGCCCGGGCTGCACCTCATCCAGCAGGACATCGCCCAGCATCACGTCGGGCTTACGTCGGCGGGCCTCCTGGAGACTGATCTCCGTCTTTGGGTCAGTGACCTCCTGCACCACCGTACGCTCTAGGTATACGTGGTGCTCCCCCGTCTCGCGGTCGATGCGGACGGCGATGTTCCCTTGTAGGTCACTATCTTTCTTGTAGGCGGAGACGAGGGCGGCCTCCATCGCTTGGAAGACCACCTCTTTGGGGAGATTCTTCTCCGCCGCCAACTGGGTAATGGCGATCATAAACTCGCTTTTCACGAGGGCACCGACCTCCTGAACGCCCTGGCTAGAGAGCCAAAAAAAAGTGGGTGCCACCCCACTCTCCGTAAGAGCGCTATTCCATGGCAAACTATAACACCGGCTTCATGGGCTGGCAAGATGCTTTTGGGGTGTTTGGTTACGAAGATTACATACAATCGAGCCCTGGCTGGCTTTGACAACTAGAGAATGGATACCTCGTCCGCGTACCGTTTTGACCCTTCAGCGCCCGGGCCCTTATCCTCTTAGCCGTGCGGATGTCGGTTCTTTTCGGGAAGACGCTGCGGCAGGCGCCGGCCGAGGCGGAGACGCCCTCGCACCGGCTGCTCCTACGGGCGGGAATGGTGCAACAGGTGGCAGCGGGAGTCTACGCCTACCTCCCCTTGGCTACCCGCGTCCTCCAGAGGATCGAAAACATCATACGCGAGGAGATGGACAGGGAGGGCGGGCAGGAGATGCTGATGCCCTCCGTCTTGCCCGTCGAGGTCTACCAGCAGACCGGCCGGGATGTCACCATGAAGGACATCCTCTTCCACCTCAAGGACCACCGCGACCGAGAGTTCGTCCTGGGTCCCACCCACGAGGAGGTCTTCGTCGAAGTCTTCAAGCGCAACGTGCGCTCCTACCGTGACCTACCTCTACTGGTCTACCAGATCGCCGCCAAGTTCCGGGACGAGCCGCGGCCCCGAGGGGGCATCATCAGACTCCGGCAGTTCACTATGAAAGACCTTTACTCCTTCGATGCGGACTATGAAGGGCTCGACATCTCGTACCGCAAGATGTTCGACGCCTACAAGCGCATCTTCGACCGTTGCGGGGTACCCACGGTACCGGTGCTGGCCGATTCCGGCGCTATGGGAGGCAGGGACACCCACGAGTTCCTGTACCTTACAGAGTATGGGGAGGACACCTGTCTCCTGTGCCCGGGCTGCGGGTATGCTGCCAACGCGGAGGTGGCAGCATTTGTGAAGGAGCCTGCCCACCCCGACGAGTCGCTGGCGCCGGTGCAGGAGATCCCCACGCCGGGCCTATATACGATCCGTGACTTGGCCCAGCACCTGGGCATACCCGAGTCCAAGACCTGCAAGGCCGTCTTTTACAGCGCTGAATACCCGGACCGCACCGAGCCCGTATTCGTCGCCATCCGCGGGGACATGGATGTCAACGAGTCTAAACTGCGGCGGGCATTGGGAGCCGTCGCCGTCCGGTACATGCCGGAGGAGGAGGCGAAGGCCCACGGCTTCGTGGCCGGCTCGGCTTCCGCTGTCGGCCTCAAAGGCACGAAGGTTGTGGCCGACGACCTTCTGCCGCAGGAGCGCAACCTGGTGGCGGGGGCCAACAAGCCTGATGCCCACCTGCTTAACGTTAACTATGGCCGCGACTGGCGGGCCGATATCGTGGCCGATGTGGCGCTAGCCAAGGAGAACTACCGCTGTGCCGAGTGCCGCACGCCCATGGACGAACGCCGCGGCATCGAGATGGGCCAGGTCTTCAAGCTTGGCACCTTCTACTCGGAGAAGATGGGTGCTACCTTCCAGGACGCCGAGGGCA
>DAOUAG010000247.1:0-10535 GCA_034433815.1 Dehalococcoidia bacterium
TGGATGATCTCCTCGAGGGTGGAACCGCCCCAGGGATAGCCGCTAGTGCCTACCGACACGCCCAGGTAGATGCTAGCGTGATCCGTCTCGCACACGGGGACTCTGGAAAGCGTCTCCCAGAGGCGCCAGGCCATCTCGTCCGCCTGCCGGCGGTCGGCGCCCGGCATGATGATGGCGAACTCGTCGCCGCCCAACCGGGCGGTTACGTTCTGAGGCCCGGCCTGTTCGCTGAGAATGCGGCTGAAGCTACGCAGGGCCGCGTCGCCAACCGGGTGGCCAAACTCATCGTTCACCGCCTTCAGGTCGTCGACATCGATCATCAGGACGGACAGGGGTTGTTTCAGCTTGTTGGCTCGGGCCAGCTCCTCCTGAAGGCGCTGGTAGAAGAACCGCCTGTTCTGAAGCTGCGTGAGGTCGTCCCTGGTGGCCATCTCTTCCAACTGCCTCTGCCTGTGCTGCCAGTCCCTCTGCTGCGTCTCCTGCGCTCTCCTTAGCCGGATCCCCGCGTAAAGAAGGATTAGCTGCACGGATAGGCCGAGCCCTACTACCGCCGGAAGGCTGACGCGCAGGGCGGCGGGCTCCAGCCCGAGCTGGATGTACGCGGCAACCGTCAGGGCCGCGGAGGCAATGGTGGCCAGGGCAGCCGCGATGCTTGGGGCAAAGAGGGTTTGACTAGGGCCGGAACTCTTCGGCTCCAGTCTTCGCCTCTCATCCGAGGCCTGCCTCTTCTGGAGGAATCGCACGGGTGCCAATCGGTATCTTTCCAGCGGGAGGCGATGAGATCTCCCGTTTTGGTCCTCTATCTCCAGGGGGTAAGACGGATGGGCAAGGCTAGGGTGTTACCGGCTGCCCGTCGCCCGCCAGCGATGTTAACCCGCCGTTTACCGGGGCCCCTGCGCGCCCGCGGCCCTTAGACGGTGACGCCGTAGAGGCGCTTGGCTGCGGCCTTAAGCTCGCCGCGGAAGTCGGGATGCGCTATAGAGATCATCTCGCCACAACGTTCGCGGAGGGACTTGCCCCGCAAGCGGGCGATTCCTTGCTCCGTTACCACATAGTCGACGAAGCCCCGATGGACAGTGATGGCGCTGCCCTCGGGGAGCGCGGCCACGATGCGGCTTACCCGGTGATTGTCCACGAGCTGGGAGGAGGGCAGGACGGTGACCGAGCCCGCCGATGTGTAGGAGGCTGCTACCGAAAACACCGTCTGCCCGCCGGGGCCGCTGAAGACCTGCGGGCCTTGGGCCTCGGCGGTGACGTTGCCTGTGATGTCCACCATGAGGGCGTTGTTCACCGCCTTGAAGTTCTCAAGGCGCACCAGGTTGCGAAGGTCATCGGTGTAGGTGAAATCGTACAGCTCGAACACCGGGTTGCCATCGATGTACCGCAGCTCCTCCTCCGGCATCTGCACCAGGCAGGCCCCCACCACCTTGCCGGGGTTCAACGTCTTGTACCTGCCGGTGACGACGCCTTTCTCCACTAGGGAAGCGACGCCGCCGGGAATGATCTCGGTATGTATGCCCAGGTCGTGCCTGCCTTCGAGGTACGCTGCCAATGCCGCCGAGACGTCGCCAACGCCTATCTGGAGGGTATCGCCGTCTTGAACGATCTCGGTGGCCACGAGGGTGCAGATGACCTCCGCGGCGTATATGACCTCTTCGCTCCTGGGCGGTATCGGCGGCGGGGCCGGCGGGCCTGCCTGGGCCAGGCGTTCGAACCGGGACACGTGGATGAAGTTGTCGCCGCCCGTCCGGATGAACTCCTCGTGCACCTCGCCGATCAAAGTGCGGGCGACCCGGGACACGGTGGGGCCGAACCAGACCGCTGGGCCGAAGGAGCAGTAGCCCCTTTCATCGGGCGGCGATATGGGGATCATGGCCACGTCATAAGGGCCCTCCACGCCGGGCGGCAACTGGTATGCCTTGTATTGGGCGATAGGTACGTAGTCGAACCGTCCTTCCCGCACCGCCTGTCTGTCCAGCGGGCTGGCAAACCCTGTGGATACGCGGAAGGCCCTTTCGATGCCAGGCTGGTCCCAGCGAAACGGGCTCAGGAACGTCACGATCTCGACGCCTGTGAGCTCGTCCTTGCGCCGGGCTAGGGCGTCGCATAGAGTCACAGGCACCGAGTTCCAGCCGCCGACCCAGACGCGATCCCCGGACTTGACGGCCTTGACAGCTTCCTCAGGTGACATGAGTTTATCGGCCACACGTGAGCGCCAGTCCATGGCAGCCTCCTGCCCAGTCTTACTTGCTGGCATTCTATCACTTTTGCGCTGGCCGCCAGGGGGTCAGCTCTGGGCCCATAGCGGGCCTCTCTGGCTGAAACTCTTGTTCTACTCGCCGCGCGGGCGCTAGAATAGGGTCTTGAACTTATCCTCACCGGAAGGACTGCGCCCCATGCCCCTCGACGCCATAATCGTCCGTGGCGCCAGCGAGCATAACCTCAAGAACATTGATGTCGTCATCCCACGCGACCGGCTAGTAGTCATCACGGGCGTATCGGGCTCCGGCAAGTCTTCCCTGGCGTTCGACACCATCTACGCTGAGGGCCAGCGCCGCTACGTGGAGTCCCTCTCGGCGTATGCCCGGCAGTTCCTGGGCCTGATGGAGAAGCCGGATGTGGACTACATCGAGGGGTTGTCCCCCGCCATCTCCATCGACCAGAAGGGGGCCTCCCGTAACCCGCGTTCCACGGTGGCGACGCAGACGGAGATCTATGATTACCTCCGCCTCCTCTACGCCCGCGTGGGGCACCCCCACTGCCCGCAGTGCGGGCGGCCCATCGAACGGCAGACGGTCCAGCAGATAGTGGACAGCATCCTCTCGCTGCCGCCGGGCCGCCGCATCATGTTGCTCTCGCCCCTGGTGCGCGATCGCAAGGGGGAGTACCAGAAGGTCTTCGAAGACGCCCGCAAGGCCGGCTTCGTCCGGGTGCGGGTGGACGGCCAGGTGCGTGATCTGGACGAGGAGATAGTGCTGGACAAGAACAAGCGGCACTCCATCGAGGTGGTGGTCGATAGGCTGGTGACGGAGCCGCCTGGGGAGGACGGCAGCGTACGCAGTCGCCTAGCGGACTCGGTGGAGACGGCCTTGCGCCTGGGTGGCGGCGTCGTGCAGGTGGTTACTCTGGCCGATGCGGACGCGGGGCTTCCAGAAGAGGAGCGGCTGTACTCGGAGCACTTCGCTTGTCTCCACTGCGGTGTCTCGCTGGGGGAGATGGAACCCAGGAACTTTAGCTTTAACAGCCCCCACGGCGCCTGCCGCGAGTGCACTGGCTTAGGGGTCAAGATGGAGCTGGATCCGGAGCTGGTGATACCGAACAAGAACCTGTCGCTGGCGGAGGGCGCCATCCAGCCCTGGGCCCGCACCAGCACGGTCTCTTCGTGGTACATGCGCCTGCTGGAGGCGGTGGCGAGAAAGCATCACTTCTCTCTCCACGTACCAGTCAGGGAGCTGACGCCGGAGCAGTTGAGGATCATCCTCTACGGCGATCCCGGCACCATCACCCTGCATTACACCGGCGCGGGGGGTCATGACAACAAGTGGGACACGACGTTCGAGGGCGTCATCCCGAATCTCGAGCGCAGGTACCGGGAGACGGATTCGGACTACATCCGCGGAGAGATCGAGCGCTACATGGCGGAGAACCCCTGTCCTGCCTGCGGAGGCGCTCGTTTGAAGCCGGAATCCCTGGCTGTCACTGTCGACGGCAAGAACATCTCGGAAGTGACGCGCATGGCGGTGGCGGAGGCGCTGGAGTGGGTTGCCCGTCTTCAGTCCCCGGACTCGCCGTTGACGGAGAGGGAGCGAGCCATCGCCCGGCAGATCCTGAAAGAGATCCACAGCCGCCTGACCTTCCTGCGGGACGTGGGCGTGGACTATCTGACGCTAGACCGGCGCACGGGCACCCTGGCCGGTGGCGAGGCCCAGCGCATCCGTTTGGCCACTCAGATCGGCTCGTCCCTCATGGGCGTGCTCTACGTGTGCGACGAGCCCTCCATCGGGTTGCATCCGGCAGATGATGAGCGGTTGATCAACACCCTGAAGCGCCTTCGCGATCTGGGCAACACGGTGCTGGTGGTGGAGCACGACGAGGCCATGATCCGGGCGGCGGACCATATCATCGACCTTGGACCTGGTGCCGGCGAGCAGGGCGGCTACCTGGTGGCGCAGGGCACGGTGCAAGAGATCGCCTCCCATCCACAATCCATCACGGGGCAGTACCTAAGCGGGCGGCGCCAGATCCCCTTGCCAAGTCGGCGGCGCCCCGGCAACGGAAAGGCCCTGGTCATACAGGGGGCGCGCGAGAACAACCTGAAGAACATCGACGTGCGGATACCGCTGGGCAAGTTCGTCTGCGTCACCGGCGTATCGGGCTCCGGGAAGTCCACCCTGGTCACCGATATCCTCTCCAAGAAGGCGGCGCAGATCCTGTACGGCGCCAGGGAGCGGCCCGGTGAGTGCGACGCCGTGACTGGACTGGAGCATCTGGACAAGGTGGTGGTCGTCGACCAGTCTCCCATCGGCCGAACGCCCCGTTCCAACCCGGCCACCTATACGGGCACCTTTACCCCCATCCGTGAGCTCTTCGCCTCGGTGCCGGAGGCGCGCCTGCGGGGCTACAAGCCGGGGCGTTTTTCGTTCAACGTCAAGGGCGGCCGCTGTGAGTCCTGCCAGGGGGAGGGCTACATCCAGATCCAGATGCAGTTTCTGCCGGACGTCGAGGTGCCTTGCGAGGCTTGCCACGGCGCCCGCTACAACCGGGAGGCGCTGGAGATCACCTTCCGCGGCAAGAACATAGCGGAGGTGTTGGACATGACGGTTGACCAGGCGCTGGACTTCTTCCAGGCCTTTCCGCGGGTGCGCTCCAAGCTTCAGACGTTGCACGATGTGGGCCTGGGCTACATTAAGGTGGGCCAGCCGGCCACCACGCTGTCGGGCGGTGAGGCGCAGCGGGTGAAGCTGGCGACGGAGCTCTCGCGCCGGGCCACCGGCCGCACCCTCTACATCCTGGACGAGCCGACCACGGGGCTATCCTTCGAGGACGTGAACGCCTTGATGCGGGTCCTGCACAGGCTGGTGGATGCCGGCAACACGGTGCTGGTGATCGAGCACCACCTAGATGTCATCAAGCAGGCGGACCACATCATCGACCTGGGACCCCTGGGCGGCGACCGTGGGGGCAGGATCGTGGCCGAGGGGACGCCGGAGGAGGTCGCCCAGACGCCGGGCAGTCTAACGGGGCAGTACCTGAGGGACGTGCTGGCTCGCCACCGGGAGCGGGAGAAGGTGCCTGCCGCCGATTAGGTTCCGGCGGTAAACTGGCGGTAGGATGACGCGCTTCTCCCTCACCCTGCCTCAGCACCAGGCGCGGCTGGTGGCCCTGGCCGTCTTCTATCACCTCCAGCGACCGGGTTCGGAGATCGACCCAGACACGCTGTCGGAATACCAACACGGGCTTCGCGAGGTCCTGCCAGTTCTCAACGAACAGCTAGGGGAAGAGTCGGCTACTTTGGAGCTTTCGCCTCTTCAGGTGCGCTTGCTATCGTCGGCCTTCTCATCGGTCATCAGCGAGTTGAAGATGTACTCTCTCTTCGACACCATGTTGGGCGCCAGCCAGCGGCCCCGCTCTACCGCGCCCGGATTCGACGACCGGCTGCGTAGTTTGTTCCCCGAGGTGGTAGGGGATCCGTCCTGCGCCTCGCGGCTGGCGGAAGACATGACGATGCTGCGGCGGGAGCTGCCTTCGGAGCGGGCGCGGGAGCTTCTGGAGGAGGAGCGGCGGCGGGCGCAGGCGGCGAGGGCGCGGCGGCCCTTCTGGCAGTTTTGGAAAAGGCGCCGAAGGGGGCCGGCGAGCTATTGACTGGGCAAGGGTGCCGCGCTAAAGTTTACGTGGACGTGGTATTCGGACAATTTGTACTGTAAAAGGTTTCTAAATAGCCGAACAAAGGAGGAGAGGGCAACGCCATGGCCTACGTCATCACGGAACCCTGCATCGACGTAATCGATAAGTCTTGCGTCGAGGTCTGCCCCGTGGACTGCATCCACTACGAGGAGGGCGTCGACCGGATGGAGTACATCGACCCAGACGAGTGCATCGATTGCGGCGCGTGTGAGCCCGTTTGTCCCGTCACCGCCATCTTTGCCGAGGACGACGTGCCCGATGACCAGAAGGAGTTCATCGAGCTCAACGCCAAGTGGTACAAGGACCCGGACGCGGTCCGCGCCCGTATCAACCAGATAAAGCCCCCGGCCTAGATCTGTCCGACTCTCCGCGGCTAATGAAGGCGGCACCATGGCGGTGCCGCCTTTTTCGTTGGGGTCGCTCCTGGGCCTAGCAGCCCAGTTTGTCCCGCAGCGTTTTCACCAGATTGGCGATGGGCACCCTGATCTGCGTCATGTCGTCGCGGTCGCGGATGGTCACGGCGTCGTCTTCCAGCGTCTCGAAGTCGATGGTGACGCAATACGGGGTGCCGATCTCGTCCTGGCGGCGGTAGCGGCGGCCGATGCTCTGGGCGTCGTCGTACTGGGTCATGAAATGGGGCCGCAGGATGTCCCACACCTTGCGCGCTGGGGGCAGGAGCTGCTCGTTGCGGGAAAGGGGCAGCACCGCCACCTTGATAGGGGCCAGGTCTGGCTTCAGTCGCAAGACCACCCGCTTTTCGCCGCGCACTTCCTCCTCGGCATAGGCGTCGATGAGGAGGGTGAGGAAGCAGCGATCGACGCCCATGGAAGGCTCGATGACGTAGGGGATTACGTGCTGTCCCGTGGCCTCGTCGAAGTAGCGCAGGCTGCGCCCGGCGAACTTCTCGTGTTGAGTGAGATCGAAGTCCGTCCGGTTGGCGATACCCTCCACCTCTGCGAAACCGGCGAAGGGGAAGTCGTACTCGATGTCCACGGTGCGTTTGGCGTAGTGGGAGAGCTCTTCCTGGGAGTGCTCCCTGAGCCGTAGGTTCTCCTTGCGCACGCCCAGGCTGAGCCACCAGTCCAGCCTGGTCTCGATCCAGCGCTGGTGCCACTCTTCGTCAGTCCCCGGCATGACGAAGTACTCGATCTCCATCTGTTCGAACTCGCGGTCGCGGAAGATGAAGTTGCCGGGGGTGATCTCGTTACGGAAGGCCTTGCCAATCTGGGCTATGCCGAAAGGCAGCTTCTTACGGGTGGTGGTGAGGACGTTATCGAAGTTGACGAAGATGCCCTGGGCGGTCTCGGGCCGGAGGTAGGCGATGGATGCCTCATCCTCCACTGGGCCGACGAAGGTCTTGAACATAAGGTTGAACATGCGGGATTCGGTCAGTTCGCCGCCACAATCGGGACAGCGTCGCTGGCCCGACGGACCCGGCGCGATATCGTCGGTGCGGAACCTGTGCTTGCAGGACTTGCAGTCCACCATGGGGTCAGCGAAGGTCTCCACGTGCCCGCTGGCGACCCACGTGCGGGGGTTCATGATGATGGCGGAATCTAGCCCCACGACGTCGTCTCGCTCCTGAACGACGGCCTTCCACCAGGCGCGCTTGATGTTGTTCTTCAGCTCCACGCCCAGGGGCCCGTAGTCCCAGAAGCCTCCTATGCCGCCGTAGATTTCGCTGGACTGGAATACGAAACCCCGTCTCTTACAGAGGGAGACGAAAGTTTCCATCGACTGTTGGCTCATCTATGGCATTCCTCGTGTGCGGTATTGGGCAAGGTGCACGTTAGCAGTTGGCCGTGCCGTACGTCAAAGGCTGGCCGCCGGAATCCGTAGCGAGGCATCCTTGACAGCCGGAGACAGGAGGGTGCTAGTATCTGGGTGCAACGGCGGGCAAGCCTGGCGCGCGGTTCCCGAGTGTGAGACGTCCGTAGGAGGTGGTATCAATGCGCTTTGTGCTCGGCCTTATCATAGGGCTGGCCCTTGGCGCTGCGGCGGGTCTGATCATCGCTCCCCAGTCAGGCCGCGAAACCCGGGAGGCTCTGCGCCAGCGAGTGACGAAGAGGCCGGACGAGGAGAAGGCGGAGTAGGAATTTATAGATGATCGGGCGTGGGCCGTGCTAGGCGGGTCCGGCGACCAGAAGTTGGTAATCGTCATAACCTCTGATCCGGAGGCGGACGCCCTGATCCGGCGTCTCGTCGAGAGAGGTTATCCAGCTACCAAGGTCAGCAGCACAGGCGGCTTCCTGCGCCGCGGCAGCGCTACGATTCTCTCAGGCGTTGACGCCGCCGATGTGGGCGCCGTGCTGGCCATCGTACGCTCTGAGTGCCGGGCGCGGACGGAGGTCGTGCCGGCCCCGGCCATACCGTTCCCAGGTAACATCTACCCGACAGAGCCCGTGGAGGTCCGGGTCGGCGGCGCCATCGTCTTCGTCTTACCGGTGGAGCACTTCGAGAAGACCTAGGCTGTCCGGCCCGGGCGTTCCGTCACGTCCCTATGGGATGAACAGGGGCGCCATCACCAGGGTGATGGTGCTCAGCAGCTTTATGAGGACGTGCAGCGAGGGGCCCGCGGTGTCCTTGAAGGGGTCCCCCACGGTGTCACCCACCACGGCTGCCTTGTGGGCTTCGGTGCCCTTGCCCAAAGTTTCGCTGCCTGCACGCAGATGCCCCGCTTCGATGAACTTCTTGGCGTTGTCCCAGGCGCCGCCTACGTTGTTCAGGAACGTGGCCAAGATGATGCCCACGATGGTGCCGATCATGAGAAGGCCGGCCACGGCCAGCCAACCAGAGTTGTCCTCCCTGGCGTAGCGAAAGATGAGGCCGACGGCGATGGGCATGCCCACGGCCAGCAGCCCCGGCAGGATCATCTCCCGCAAGGCCGCCCGGGCGGTGATATCCACCGCCCGGCCGTAGTCGGGCCTGGAGGTGCCGGCCATGATGCCGGGGTCAGCCCGGAACTGGCGCCGCACTTCCTCGATGATGGCGCCCGCGGCGTTCCCGACGGCCCGGATGGCAAAGGAAGAGAATAGGAAGACTAGCATGCCGCCCAGTAGGCCGCCCACGAAGACGTCGACGTTGGACAGGTCGATGGGCAGTTGCTCCGTTAGCGGGAACTCCAGCCGCTCCTTGACCTTGTCCAGATAGGCCGAGAAGAGAAGGAAGGCGGCCAACCCGGCCGAGGCCACGGCGTAGCCCTTGGTCAACGCCTTGGTGGTGTTGCCGACGGCGTCCAGGGCGTCGGTGATGTGCCGCGCTCCTTCAGGCGCGCCGGACATCTCGGTGATGCCGCCGGCGTTGTCAGTGATGGGGCCCAAGGTGTCCATGGACAGGATGTAGGCGGCGGACATGAGCATACCCATGGTGGCCACGGCGGTGCCGAAGACCCCGGTGGTGAAGTCGCTCTCGATGCCCGGGATGTCGGCGTGGGAGCCCAGGACGAAGGAGGCGACGAGGGCCAAACCGATGGAGATGGCGGTGGCGGCCGTGGTCTCGAACCCCACCGCGGTGCCGATGATGATGTTGGTGGCCGGACCAGTCCGAGAGGCGTTGGCGATGTCCTTCACGGGCCGCCAGCTCCCCGAAGTGTAGTACTGGGTGATGTAGACGAAGGCTATGCCGGTGGCGATGCCTACCAGGCCGCAGAAGAAGAACCAGTACCACTCGCTCCCCAGCATCACCTTGGTGGCGATGAAGAGGCCGAGGACCGAGAGGACGGACACTATATAGTACCCGTAGTTCAGAGGTTGCATGGGGTCCTGCTGGCCCTCGTCCTTAGCGAAGAAGGGCACCGCGGCCAGGCCGATAATGGTGGCCAGGATGCCAAAGGAGCGGAGCACCAGGGGGAATAGGATCCATTCCAGGTCCCCCGTGACGGTGTAGATGGCCACCCCTAAAATCATGGCGCCGATGTTCTCCGCGGACATGGACTCGAAGAGGTCGGCGCCACGGCCGGCGCAGTCGCCCACGTTGTCGCCCACCAGGTCGGCCACGACAGCGGCGTTCCTGGGATCGTCTTCCGGAATCCCCGCTTCCACCTTGCCCACGAGGTCAGCCCCCACGTCGGCGGCCTTAGTGTAGATCCCTCCGCCCAACTGGGCGAAGAGCGCCACGAAGCTGGCGCCAAAGCCGAAGCCGACGATGAGGAACGGCGCGATGGCCTTCGGATTTCCTAGCACCTCGCTGTACACGAGAAAGATCGTGGAAACGCCGATGAGGCTCAGCGCCACTACCAGGAAGCCGGATACCGCCCCTCCGCGCAGCGACACGGTGATGGCCTCCCGCAGGCTGCGGGTGGCGGCCGCTGCCGTCCGCAAATTGGAGCGCACCGAGATGTACATTCCGATGTAGCCGGAGAGAGCGGAGGCTGCGGCGCCCACCAGGAAGGCGATGCCCGTTAGGAGGCCCTCCTCCCAGTGCCCGACCGCCGTCTCGCCATAGGAGATGTTGCCGCCCTCATAGATAATCTCTTTGACGCCCTCGGAGACGACGCCTACCACCAGCCCGATGATGACGGCCGTAACCACCGCCAGCATGGCGATGGTCCCATACTGGCGCTTGAGGAAGGCCATGGCCCCTTCGAAGATCATCGAGGCCACGTTCTGCATCTCCGGGGAGCCAGTATCGCG
>DAOUAG010000248.1:0-2040 GCA_034433815.1 Dehalococcoidia bacterium
TTCGGCCCGGGCCGTCTCCGCCGTCACCGGGCCGATGCAGGCTATGATAGGCTTCCTCAACAATTCTACGTCACCTCCCAGCAGTGCGACGAGGTTGCGCACGGTGGAGGACGACGTGAAGGTCACGATGTCGATCCGTCCCTCTCGCAGGGAGGCGAGGGCTTCGGACGGCACATTTTGTGGGGCAACAGCCCGGTAGAGGATCACCTCATCGGCGGTCACCCCTGCGCGCCTGAGCCCCTCGATCAGCTCCGGCCTGGCTCCCTCAGCCCTGGGTACGAGAACCCGCTCCCCCGACCGGACCGACGCCAACAGCCCTTCGAGTACGCCCTCCGCGATGAACTCCTGCGGCACCAGATCGGCCGTGATGCCATGTTGGCTCAGCGCTTCCGCCGTGGCGGGGCCGATGGCCGCCACCTTTGCGGCGGCGAAGGCGCGGGCGTCCAGGCCTCGGTCTTGCATGAGACGAAACCAAAGCTCCACACCGTTGGCGCTGGTGAAGACCACCCAGGCGTACCGTCCTGCCCTTAGATCCATCAAGGCCGCATCGACCTGGGGGCCTGCGGGCACGGGCTCGATCTCGATGGCGGGCAGCTCGATGGGCACCGCCCCCTCTTCGCTCAATAGACGCGCCAGCGCGCTGGCTTGACGCCGCGTGCGGGTGATAAGCACCCGTTTTCCAAAGAGCGGCCTCTCTTCGAACCAAGATAGCGTCTCCCTGAGCCTCACCACCTCTCCGACAACGGTGATGGCTGGAGGCCCGAGCTCCGCTTCCTCGACCCGCTGTACGATATCGGCCAGCGTTCCGGTCACCGTTCGCTGATCGGGCGTCGTTCCCCAGCGGATCACCGCCGCCGGGGTGGACGGCGCCCGGCCGTTGGCCAGCAGGTTCTGGACGATCTGGGGCAGCGTGCGCACCCCCATCAGAAACACCAGGGTATCGGCCCCCTGGGCTATCCTATCCCAGCGGATGCCGGACTCCTCCTTGGTGGGGTCCTCGTGGCCGGTGATTACGGCGAAGGACGTCGCGAGCCCCCGGTGAGTGACGGGGATGCCCGCATAGGCCGGTACGGCCACTGCCGAGGTCACCCCTGGCACGATTTCGAAGGGGATGCCAGCGCTGCGCAGCGCCTCCGCCTCTTCGCCGCCGCGGCCGAAGACGAAGGGGTCGCCCCCCTTGAGCCGGACGACGCGCCTGCCCTCCCGGGCCTTGGCCACCAGCAGCCGGTTGATCTCGGCCTGGCCGATGCAGGCGCCGCCGCCTTCCTTCCCGACGAAGATGAGCTCGGCCCCGGGGCGCGCGTGCTCCAGAAGGGCGGGAGACGCCAAGCGGTCGTAGACGATGACGTCGGCCTTCTCTAGCCGCTTCACGGCCGACAGGGTGATGAGGCCAGGGTCTCCTGGCCCGGCTCCCACCAGCGACACCATGCCAACGTTAGGCGCGTCCCCAGCCATCTCTCAATCCCGGGCTTCTAGAAGGGCCGCCGCTCCCTTCGCCAGGAGCTCCTCGGCGAGACGTGCGCCAGTCGCCTCGGCCTCCGATACGGAACTTTCCGCCTCGCCTCGAACCATCTGGCCCGACGGCCTGCCGGCCAAGGCTCGCAACCGTAGCCGGCCGTCGCGCACCTCCGCCAGGGCGGCCACGGCGGCGTGGCAGCCCCCGCCCAGCCGGCGCTCCACTGCCCGCTCTGCCGTGACGGCAGCGCGCGTGGCAGGATCGTCCAGAGGCCCCACCAGATCACGCACCTCCTGGTCGCCCGCTCGAACCTGTACGGCGAGCGCACCCTGGCCCGCCGCCGGCAGAAATGCCTCCGAGCTGAAGACCTCCGTTGCTTTGCCAAGGCAGCCGAGCCGCGAGAGCCCCGCCACCGCCAGCACCACGGCATCGTACTGTCCTTCCTCCACCTTTCGCAGGCGGGTATCCACGTTGCCACGGATGCCCTCGATGCGCAGGTCTGGGCGCAGGGCCGCGATCTGGCAGGCCCGCCTCGGACTGCCTGTGCCCACGGTGGCGCCGGGCGGGAGCTGGCCCAACGGCAA
>DAOUAG010000249.1:0-2052 GCA_034433815.1 Dehalococcoidia bacterium
GTTCGTGACCAGGAGTCAGCCAGGGTGGCCGCCGCGTGCTTGTCCGTCTTGGAGGAACGGTGGGAGGTCGAAGACAAGAATGGCTCCGTTCGTCCAGCGCGCTTCAGCGACGTTGCCATCCTCATCCCTACCCGGGCCATCCTTCCACCGCTGGAGCGGGCCCTTGTGGCGGCTGGGGTGCCCTATCGGGTCGAGGGAGGGAGCCTCGTCTACCGGACTCAAGAGGTGCAGGACCTCTTGAACTGCCTCACTGCCATAGATGACCCCGCTGACGAGGTGGCCACCGTCGCGGCGCTGCGCAGCATGGCCTTCGCTTGTTCCGATGCGGAGCTTGCCCGCCATAAACAGGCAGGCGGAAGCTTCAACTACATCCGCCCGCTGGAGAGAGGGGAGCCTCGGGTGCTGGAGGGCTTGCGCACGCTCGCGCGATACCATAATCTGCGGCACAGCCTATCCTTGGCGGCGCTGGTGGAGCGCTTTGGGGCCGAACGCCAGTTTGCCGAGGCCGGCATCGCCTTCCAAGGGGATCGTAACGCCTTTCGACGCCTGCGCTTCGTCGTCGAGCAGGCGCGGGCCTTCGAGGCGGATGGGCCGCAGCCGGTCAGGGCGTTCGTCACTTGGATGAGACGCCGCTCACAGGCCGAGGCCAGGGATCTGGAGAGCGCGAGCCTAGACGAAGACGAGGACGCGGTGCGCATCCTCACCATCCACGGCGCTAAAGGTCTGGAGTTCCCCATCGTCATCTTGGCTGGTCTCGGGTCCGGGGATAGGGCGTCATCACCGGTTATCTTGCTGGATCGGGACGCTGGGAGTGTGGCGGTTGGCATCGGGAGTGATGACCGGAACGATCGCTTTACCCTTGGGCCGTACGCTGCCTTGAAGGAAACTGAGGACCGTCATCGGCGGGCCGAGGATGCCCGCCTGTTGTACGTTGCGGCGACTCGGGCTCGGGACCACCTGCTGGTTTCCCTCTACCATCCTGCGAACCGGCATCGTTCCCTGGCGCAGTACTTCCTGGAGGCCGGAGCCGCCGGCGAGGCGCCTGAGCACACTTTCCCAGAGCCGGCGAGGGGCGCTCGCTGGCCTGCCTTCGCCGGCGTAACTGTTGATCTCGAGGGGGCGCCAGCGCTCGGCGATTTCGATGCTCGGCGCGAGGCCCTGGTTGTCGCCTCTCAGCGCCGCCGTTACACCAGCGCCACTGCCCTCAAGCAGATGAGAGCTGAAGAACAGAAGGAGCCGAACCCTGACGAGACGGAGCCGTGGGCGCGGGGTCGCGCCGGTACGCATCTAGGCCGGGCCGTGCACGCCGCCATCCAGAGCCTGCCTCTCGACGCAACGCTCTCGCAGATCGAGGCTGCCGCCAGGGCTCAGGCGGTGGCCGAGGCGATACCGCATCGATACAAGGAGGTAGCGGAGCTGGTTCGCCGCGCTCTAGCATCGCAGGCGGCCGAGCGGGCCCGCACGGCCCCGAGGGCCCTCCGCGAGTTGCCCTTCGGCTTCGAGCACAACGGAATTACCGTAGAAGGGTTCGTGGACATGCTGATCGAGACGCCAGATGGCCTCGAGATCGTCGACTGGAAGACGGATGCGGTGCCGTTGGAAGAGGTTCCTCAGCGCCTGGAGTTCTATCGGCTCCAGGCTGCCCTCTACGTCCGCGGGATATGGGAGGCGTGCGGGAAACTGCCGCAGCGGGTGACTTACGTATTCGTAAGCGCTGGCGCCGAGGTTTCCCCTGGGGAACCGAGTGAGCTCCTGGCCCTCGCCGAAGAAGAGCTGGCCCGCGCTAGCTGACGGTCATCAACCCCTGGTTCCGCGGCTCCTGAGCTGCGTTAGCCACTCCTTGATGCGTTTCTCGTAGCCGAGCTCCCCGGGCACGTAGTACTGCCTGCCAGCCAGGCGGTCCGGCAGGTGCCTCTGACCCGAATGGTGCTGCGGGAAGGAATGATCGTACTGGTATCCGGCCCCATACCCCATCTCCTTCATCAAACCGGTGACGGGATTGCGCAGGTGCAAGGGGACAGGCTCGTTAAGGGTCTCCTGGGCGTCTTTGAG
>DAOUAG010000250.1:0-4868 GCA_034433815.1 Dehalococcoidia bacterium
CATGGTGCCCACGGCGGGGTGCCGCACCAGCCAACGCACCGCCGGCCTCAGGCGCGCTCGAGGAGGCGGAAGGTGCACGGGCCCTTCTCGGTTCCCCACGGGGAGATCGAACACGCGACTGGCCGCCAACAAGAGGAGCGCGCCCGCTACGTAGAAGACCACATCGAGCCCCCAGGCCCGGACGATCACCGGAGCCAGCACCGCCGTGCCAGCCCCGGTCCCGGCCGCTGCCGCCAAGTTGATCATAGAGGCGGCCGAGGCCAGCTCCGCCTCAGTGGCCACCAAGGGAAGCACGGAGGACTCCGTCGGCCCAGACACCTGCCCCAGAGTGTTCACCAGCAGCACCACAAGAAGCACCGTCGGAAGGTCCGTCCCCAGCGCTGCCGGTATCGACAGGCAAGCGATGGCCTGGAGCCCATAGGCCCCGGCCAGGGCCGCCCGCTTGGGCAGGACGTCGGCTACAGCGCCGCCGTACAAGCCGAAGGCAGCCGGTGGCACGAGGGCCGCGACGCCCACCAGTGCGGCCTCGAGCGCCGATCCGCCGCCGCGAGCGACAGCCACCAGGGCCCCGAAGGACAGGGATTGCTGTGCCGCGTCGGAAAGGAAGCGGGAGGCAAGCAGGTGCTGGAGCCGCAAGTCCCTGGCGACGGCAGGCTCCGGGAGGAACAGCCAGAGAAGCCGGAAGACCTTGGCTTGGGCGACGTCCAGGATCTGGTCCATCTGGTGCCCGGCGTTCATGACCGTACGTTTACCCAAACGTCCGGCTCGCCGCGGCATCTCGGACATGTTGTGCCTCATGACGCGAGTATAGCCTGCGGTGTTATCAGAGCCACTCCGCCCTTGACCCTGTCCTTAGCGTGTGCTCAGATTGACCCGACACGAAGCGCCTTGTGAGGTAGGGAGGACAGTCAATGAAAGCCTGCGTTAAGCCCGCCAACGGCAAAGTGGAAATCGTGGACCTGCCGGTGCCCAAGGCCGGGCCCGGCGAGATCGTGGTCAAGATGACCATGGCCACCATCTGCGGCAGCGACATGCACTTCCTGGACGAGTTCGCCAACGAGATGCTGGGCTTCGCCTTCCCGGGCTGCCTGACGCCCCAAGGGCTTCCCATGGGACACGAGGGTGTGGGCATCGTCCACGAAGTCGGCCCCGGGGTTACGCGCTTCAAGCCGGGGGACCGGGTCGTGGGCTCCTGCATGCCGGGCTGCGGCACCTGCCACGAGTGCATGAGGGTAGATGTCAGCAGTTGCACAGGCGGCGGCCGGGTGATGTTCGGCTGCCAGGCGGAGTATTACGTCATCCCCTGGGCCGATGTCAACGCCGCCAAGGTGCCGGAGGGTGTGAGCGACGAGCACGCCGTATTGGTCACCGATATCATGTCCACCGGCTTCGGCGCCATCGAGCGGGCGGGCGCCGGCATCGGGGACTCCGTGGCCATCTTCGCCCAAGGGCCCGTCGGCCTCTGCGCAACCGCCGGCGCTCGGGCCCGGGGCTGCGGCCTCATCATCGCCGTCGACACGCTGCCGGAGCGCTTGGAGATGGCCAAACGTTTCGGCGCCAACGTCACCATCAACCCCAAGGAGAAGGACCCCGTAACCGAGATCATGGCCCTCACGGACGGCGCCGGCGTGGACGTCGCCGTCGAGGCCGTCGGAACGCAAGCCACCTTCGAGGCCTGTACCAGGGTAGTGCGCAGGGGAGGCACCGTATCATCCGTTGGCGTCTACGGGCTGACGCCGGCCCTATCGATGCCCACCTTGGCGCCGTCGTTCCTGCACCGGCAGATAGTCACCACCCTTTGTCCGTCCGGGCACGACCGGCTAGAGCACCTGATGAACTTCATCCGCTACGGGAACATAGATCTGAGCCCCCTCTTTACCCACCGCTTGAAGTTGGAGGAGATCGCTAAGGGCTACGACCTTTTCCGCAGCAAGACCGAAGGGGTCCTCAAGATCGCCATAACCCCGTAGCTTGGCCGGCGCTGGCAGCATCCGGCCGCACTGGGGCCGGGGGCAGCGTCTAGACGCTGAAGATGTGCACGGCCGTGGCGGCCGCCTCGCCGCGCACCATGCCGCCGCCGTTGTGGGTCATCCCGACCTTGGCGCCGGGCACCTGGCGGTCTCCTGCCTCGCCGCGCAACTGAAGCCAGATCTCGAAGGCCTGCGCCACGCCCGTGGCGCCCACCGGGTGACCTTTGGCGATGAGACCGCCGCTGGGGTTCACGGGCAGCGCGCCTCCCAGCTCCGTCACGCCCTCATCGATGAGCCTGCCCCCTTCGCCCTCCGGGCACAGGCCAAGCTCCTCGTAGAGCATGAGCTCCGCCGGAGCCGAGGCGTCGTGCAGCTCGATGACATTGACGTCCCGCGGTGTCATGCCAGCCATCTCGAAGGCCTTCTGGGCCGCCCGGGCGCTGATCTTCCCGTCCGCCGCCGGGTTGTCGGAGCCCGAGACGAGGGCCGAACCACGGATCCAGACCGGCTTGCTGGTGAACTGGCGCGCCTTCTCTCCGGAGACCAACACCGCCGCTGCCGCGCCGTCGCCGATAGGGGCGCACATGAGGCGGGTGAGCGGCTCCGCCACCAGGGGGGAAGCCAGGATCTCCTCGAGAGTGTAGCGCTCGCGATACTGCGCATGGGGGTTGAGGCTTCCGTTGAAGTGGTTCTTTACGGCGATGCGGGCGAACTGCTCTTTGGTCGTACCGTAGCGCGCCATGTGGGCCCGAGCACCGGCAGCGTACAGGTCCATGAAGAGGCTGCGGGACTTGCCAGCGCCGCTCTCCGCTCCCGCCGCCTGTTCCGATGGCGGCTTCACCTACTGCATGATGAGGCGCAGTTGTTCCACGTCGACGCCGGCGCTGAAGGCGGCCATGGACTTGGCCTTGTCCTCGATGTACATCTTCTCGACGCCCAAGACCAGGGCCACGTCGTACATGCCAGAGGCGACGTACAGCCAACCTAGCTGAAGGGCCGTGGAAGAGCTGGCGCAAGCGTTCTCCGTGTTGACCATTGGGATCTTGTCGATCCCCATCTCCCGCAGGATCACCTCAGCCCGGATGCACTCCTGGCCGGTGATGATGCCCGCCGCAGCGTTCCCTACGATCGCTACCTCCAGCGCCCGCTTGTCCATTCCGGCTGCGGCCAGCGCGTGCTCGACAGCCTCCCGGCTCAGGTCCTTCAGCCCCCGATCCGGGTACTTCCCGAAACGGGTCATGGCTGCCCCGACGATAGCTACGTCCCTCATCCGTCTCTCCTTCCGTGGCCCGGCACAATCACGTGGCGCTTCCCTATTGTACCCGCCGCTCCGGCGGCGGGCATCAGGCACCGGCACCTTCCCGCTCACCCTGAGGCACTCGAAGGGCGAGCGGAACCTCAGGCCACGGCGGCTCATGCTCCGAGAACCTCAGCATGAGCGGGGCCTTGGCATGGGCCACCAACCGCCGCCCGCCTGCCAGTGCTATCATTAGCGCTGTGACCACCGAGACATCCGCCCAAGACAAGCTGCGGCGCCTGCGCAGCCTCATAGGTGAGATGCCGTCGGCCATCGTGGCCTTCTCCGGCGGCGTCGACTCCGCCTTCCTGGCCTCTGTCGCTTGCGAGGTCCTGGGAGAGCGTTCCCTGGCGATCACCGGATTGTCGCCGTCGCTGCCAGAACGCGAACTCCAGGAGGCGCGGGAGCTGGCGCGCCAGATCGGCATCCCCCACGAGGTCATCGAAACGCGGGAGATGGACGATCCCGAATACGTGAAGAACGGCCCCGACCGCTGCTACCACTGCAAAGACGGCCTGTACAGCGCGCTGGGCCGCATCGCGCGGGAGAGGGGGTATGCGTGGGTCTTGGACGGCTGCAACCTTGACGACGCCAAGGATTACCGGCCTGGTAGGCGCGCAGCGGCGGAGCACAACGTGCGCAGTCCCCTGCTAGAGGCGGGCCTAACCAAGAACGAAATCCGGGAGCTGTCGAGGGACCGGGGTCTGCCGACATGGGACAAGCCGGCCATGGCCTGCCTCGCCTCGCGCATCCCCTACGGGACGCCCGTGACGGTGGAGAGCCTCGACCGAATCGGCCGTGCCGAGGAGTACCTGCGCTCCCTCGGCGTGCGGCAGGTGAGGGTCAGGCACCACGTCCTTCCCACCGGTGACACCGTGGCCCGCATCGAAGCCGACGACGCCGGCAGCGACATCATCGTGTCCAGGCGGCGCGAGGTGGCCGAGCGCTTGAAGGAGATCGGCTACCTTCATGTCACCCTGGACCTGGCGGGCTATCGTACCGGGTCCCTCAACGAGGCGCTCAGGCGCTCCACCCAGTGAGCCGGTGTCTCGTGTTCTTGGCCCTTGCGCTGGCCGCCCTGGCAGCAGGCTGCTCTGGCCAACGGGCGGCCGTCCACATCACGCTGCAGGCCAAACCCGAAGACCTGGCGTCCAGCAACGAGGCGCAGGCCGCGCTCGAGCAGGCCGCCAGCGTTATTAGCGACCGCTTAACCTCCTACGGAGCTTCTGAGATCAGCGTACGCGTGCAGTCTGCCTCCGAGATCTCCGTCAGCGCTTCGGGGGCGGACCGAGGGGTGATCGAGCGCCTGGCTACGGAGCGAGCGCTGTTGGAGTTCCGCCGTCCCGTCATCGACAGCAACGGCTACGTGGTCTGCCGGACGGCGCAGGGGGATCTGTTCTCCGTGCATCCGCAATTGGTGAATCCCGACCCGGCCAGCCGGCAACTGGCGCGCTGCTTCGGCGGGGCGTACCCGGGCCAGGCGGAGTGGCAGCCCGCATCCATCAACGACGACGGAGTACCGCGAGCCCTAACGCCTGACCTCATCCAGCCAAGCGGCTGGAGCGTGCGAGAGGACCCGTCGGTATCGCTGGTCGTCCGCT
>DAOUAG010000251.1:0-2904 GCA_034433815.1 Dehalococcoidia bacterium
TCGGTCGGCGCGCCGGCGATGCCGCAGCCTTTAAGCTGCGGTGGAGACCCGAAGTCCGTCAGTGCGCAGGCGATGCCGCAGCCTTTAGGCTGCGGTGGAGACCCGAAGTCCGTCAGTGCGTAGGCGATGCCGCGGCCTTTAGGCTGCGGTGGCGGCATTCCTCATGAGAGTCGTTATCATTGGCGGCGGCGTCATCGGATGCGCGGTCGCGTACTACTTAGCGAAGGCAGGCGCGCACCCCATCGTCCTGGAGCGCGACGGAATCGCCGGCGAGGCCTCGGGTGCCGCGGCTGGGATGCTGATTCCCCCTTTGGAGTCGGTTCCTCCGGGGCCTTTCCGGGACCTGTGCCGGGCCAGCCTGGACCTATACCCCAGCCTTGTGGCCGCCATCCAGGCGGAGTCCCGCATCGATGTGCAGCTTCGCAGGCCCGGCATCCTCCTGCTAGCAGAGACCGAGGGCCGCGCAAGCGCCATGCGCTCCTACGCGCGGTGGCGACGGGAGCAGGGCGGAGAGGCGGAGTGGGTGGAGGGCGGCGCGTTGCGGTCCCTAGAGCCAGCCCTCTCGCCGGCCGTCGTGGGCGCCGTCTACCTTCCTAGCGAAAGCCACATCAACCCAGGGCTCCTGACCCAAGCTCTGGCCGCGGCCGCTGCTGCGCACGGGGCTGAGGTGCGGCCCGGCACGGTGGCAACCGGATTCGCCTGCCGCCACTGGCGCGCGGAGGGTGTGCACACCGGCGGCGGGCTCTTGGCCGCCGATGCGGTGGTCCTGGCCGGCGGGCCGTGGACGCAGGCGCTGGCGGCCAGGCTGGGGGCCAGGGTGCCGGTGAGGCCCATGCGGGGTCAGATGATCGCCTACCAGTGGCCCGGGTTGCGCCACATGATCTGGGGCGAGGACGGGTACCTGGTGCCCAAGCCTGGCGGCTTCGTCTTCGCCGGAGCCACCGTGGAGGACGTGGGTTTCCGCCGTCGCACCACCCAGGCGGGTCTGGCGGGGTTGCGGCGCATGGCGGCGGACACCGTGCCGCCGCTGCGGCACTCCGATGTCTTTAGCGCCTGGGCCGGCCTGCGGCCCGCCTCGCCGGACGGCTTGCCCATCATCGGCCGACTGCCCGGCTGGGAGAACGTCTACGTGGCCACGGGCCATTTCCGGAACGGCATCCTCCTGGCGCCGATCACGGGCCGCCTCATCGCACAGCTCGTGTGCGAGGGCAGGACGGACGTGGACCTGACGCCCTTCCGGGCCGAGCGTTTCGGCTAGGCCCCGATCTCCCCGCAGCCCGGGCGGTTACTCGGCCGTTATCCGCCTGGGCCCCGGCCTAGTCAATCGCGCTCCAGGAGGAACCAGCGGCGGCGGGGCCGCTTGGCGTAGGTTAGGCCAAAGCGCCGCATGGCCACCTCCTTGATGCGGTTCACCGCCGCCTGAGGGGAGTCCATGACATCGATGAGCCCCAGGTCCGCCGGGTCGATGGTGCCCTCCCTTAGCAGCGTCTCCCGCATGAAGCGTACCAGCGGGTCCCAATAGCCGGAGTCCAAGAGCACCACCGGGAAGTCCGCGATCTTCCCCGTCTGGATCAGGGTTACGGTTTCGAAAACCTCGTCCATGGTGCCGAAGCCGCCGGGCATGGCGATGAAAGCGTACGAATACTTCACCAGCATCACCTTGCGCACATAGAAGTGCTTGAAGGTGATCCAGTGGTCCAAGTAGGGATTTGGCTTCTGCTCCAGCGGCAGATCGATGTTGCAACCGATGGAGAGGCCGCCGGCTTCCTTGGCGCCCCGGTTGGCAGCCTCCATGATCCCTGGCCCACCTCCGGTCATGACGGTGAACCCCGCTTCGGCCAACAGCCGGCCCGTCTCCCTGGCCATGGCGTAATAGGGATGGTCCTCCGAAAAACGGGCGGAGCCGAACACCGTCACGCACGGGCCCAGGAAATGAAAGCGCCGGAAGCCCCGGATGAACTCCGCCGCGATGCGCATGACCCGCAGGAACTCCGAGCCCCGGTTCTGCGGGCCCGACAGGAACCTGCGCTCGTTTCCTTCCGGGGGTCTCTCAGCAGGTGAGGCGCCGCTCATTCCAGGGCGAAGATACCACCGGGCATATCCAACTACAAGGACGGTGGCCGCACGCAGGCGCCGAAGCGCTGGCAGGTCAACGGTTGCGCTGCCGCGTGTTCTCGGCGATGCTTGCCATGGCCAGCAGCATATAGTGCAGGGCGAAAAGGAAGACCGAGCCCAAGGTCGCAGCGAAGCCGATGACCGTAAAGAGGATCACGGAGCTGGACGTTGTGTCAGTGCAGGCCTTGACCTGACCGCCCAGAGGCACCGCCACAGTCGTGCAGGTCTCCGTGCCGATAGCCAGAAAGGCGATGACGGCGATGATCCAGCCGCCGACAAGGACGAGCCAGCCTATGGGCACGAGCCACCGGGCAAACTGCCGCGCGTTCACGGTCGCTGTGAAGATAGACGCGGCATCTGCGAACTGTCAACGCCCACTGCCGACGATTGGACTCACATGCCCCCCGTCTTCAGGTTGGGGGTCGCTGGAAAACGCCTGCACATGCCCCAGCCTTCAGGCTGGGGTGGCGTGCCCGCATACGTCCCTGAATACACCCTTCAGGCTGGGGTGGCGTGCCCGCATACGTCCGTGAATACACCCTTCAGGCTGGCGTGGCGCCCCCGCCGGGTTCGCACAGCCCCGGCTGTCAACGCCCAACGGCCAACGATGCTAGGATGCAGCGGACAGGGTGACGCCGCACTCACAAGGGGGCGCGGGATGAACGGACTCACATGCGCCAGCCTTCAGGCGGGGGGATGGCTGGAAACCGCCTGCACATGCCCCAGCCTTCAGGCTGGGGTGGCGTGCCCGCATACGTCCGTGAATGCCAGCCTTTGGGCTGGGGAGGT
>DAOUAG010000252.1:0-4312 GCA_034433815.1 Dehalococcoidia bacterium
GGCGGCGGAAAAGCGCGACGCGGACGTCCTGATCATCGATACCGCGGGGCGGTTGCATACCAAGAGCAACCTGATGGAGGAGCTGCGAAAGGTGAACCGTGTGATCCAGCGGCGCCGGCCCGATGCTCCCCATGAAGTTCTTCTGGTGCTGGATGCCACCACGGGTCAGAACGCCATGCACCAAGCCCGGTACTTCACCGAGGCCGTGGGCGTGACGGGGGTCGTGCTGGCGAAGCTGGACGGTACAGCCAAGGGCGGCGTTGTCTTCTCGGTCTGCGACCAGTTGGGCGTTCCAGTCCGGTTCGTGGGGACCGGTGAAAAGCCGCAGGACCTGGCACCGTTCGACCCACGAGAGTTTGTGGAGGCCCTCTTCGCCTGATCCGGGCTGGCGCGGGCCGGACGGACGTTAGAGCCGATGGACACGCTGCCGGCGCCGGATGGTACTTCCCTGGCCATAGGGGGCGGCGAGAGGCCGGCCGGCGGCGAGGAAGCGCGCCGATCGATAAGTGTCGAGACGCTGGCGTGGTTTGCCCTGGGTGTGCTGGGGGCCCTTGTCCGCCTGATTGACCTGGCAGGGCAGCCATTCACGGTGGTTGAGGCCGCTCGCAGCCTCGACGCGGCCCTGGTAGCGAGGGGAAGTCCGCCAGACGGCTGGAATGGCGATCTGAGCGCGGCCATCACGTCATACCTGTTTCGCGCGCTGGGCGAGAGCGATGGCCTGGCCCGGCTAACCCCAGCGGTGGGAGGCGCCCTGGCCGTGCCGGCCCTCTGGTGGTTGCGGCCGTATCTTGGGCGCGTGGGGGCGCTGGCGGCCGCGGCGCTGCTGGCCTTCTCGCCGCTGTCGGTGCTGGTCTCCAGGTCGGCGCTTCCCTACGGCATCGGCGTGTTCCTATCGTTGCTGATGGTGGCTGCGGCCTTCACCTACCTGAGGGAACCGCGGCCGGGGCCGCTGTTCCTTCTGGCGCTCGGGGCCGGGTTGTCCCTATTGACGGATTCGATATCCGTGACGGTGGGCCTGGTCATACTGGTGTTCTTAGCAATAGAGATGGGCATCCTCGGGAACGATGCTGTTCGCCGGGCATGGGGGTCCTTCCGTTGCAGCCCCCTGCAGATAGGGAGCGTCGTGCTCGTAGCGTTGGCTGCTCTTCAACTGGGGCTGACCCGCTTCGGTACGTCGCTGGAAAACGCCGGGTTGCCCGGCCTGCGGCTCTGGTCCGCCATGTTCGACACGCCGCGGGATAGCCAGGCGCCCGAGTACCATCTGGCGCTGCTGGCCGCTTACGACTGGCCTCTCGTGATAGGGGGCGCGGTGGGCTTGGCTCTCGTCCTATCGGACTGGCGCCGGGAGGGCGTCGCCCATTCCGCGTTTCAGCGGTTCTTGCTGGTCTGGACCTGCGCTGCGGCGCTGATCTTGGCCTTCGCGACGAGGCGGGATGCGGGTCAAGCCCTTCTGGTCCTCTTGCCCCTATCGATGCTCGCGGGCGTGGCCGCTGAGAAGATTGCCCGGAAGGTAGAATGGGGCCTGCTGCGTCGCTGGTGGCCGGCGCCAACGGGAGCGCTTCTCTTATGGGCCTACGCTGCGATGTACATGACCCGCTGGTCGGCGGGGAACGCTGGGCCTGTCGAGCGATTCGGGATGGTGATGGCGGCTAGCGGCGGGATATTCCTTGTGGTAGCTCCGTTTGCGCATCTGGGACGCCGGGCTGTGGCCCTGTCCTTGGTGGCGGCCCTTGCCGTCGGCCTGGCCTTCAACGCCCACTCGGTCATGGCGGTGGTGTCAGGGGCCGGCACTGAGTTCGGCAAGGGGGATGCCGTCACCCTGCGAGCGGCTTACTTGGGCGAGACCTTGTCTCGGCTGAGGGAGGAGAGGGGTGGAACCATCGTGGTGGAGGCTGGGTTGCGGGATGTCTTGGGTTGGACGCTACGAGACTCCGGGGCCCGCTTCGGCGGCCCGGCGGAGGGCGCCTCCGTAGTAGTTGCGCCGGCAGGAGCACCGCCCCAGGGCTTCGCTGCGTTGGGCGGGCCTTGGCGCGTCGCTGAGGGCTGGTATCCGGAGGAGTTGCTGAGGCCACGACGGATGTGGCGCTGGCTGCTCTTCCGGGAGCCGTATGGCGGCATGCGGGCCATCGATGTGACCATCTTCGTTCCGGGGGTGTGAGGCGGTGCCGGCGATGGAGTGGGTGGAAGCCAGGGAAGGAGCTATCGCCCAGCGAGTGCTGGGCTGGCGCATCCCGATCACCTGGGAGACCGTAGCCTACATTGTTGTCGTGGTGCTGGGCGCCGGCATGCGCTTTTGGGACCTGGGGGCCAGGGCGATGCACCACGACGAAAGCTTGCACGCTTATTACTCGTACCAACTCTTCAGGGGAATGGGATACGAGCATTCGCCACTGCTGCATGGACCATTTCAGTTCTTCGGGATGGCGTTGTCCTACCTGCTGGCCGGCGGGGATAGCGACGCGACGGCGCGGGTGCTCGCAGCGGTCTTCGGTTCGATCCTGGTGCTTCTGCCCCTGCTGTTCCGGAGCCACCTGGGCCGCGCGGGCTCTCTCCTGGCATCGGCGCTCATCGCCACCTCGCCAGCGCTGCTGTACTACAGCCGGTTCGCCCGGGAAGACATCTACGCCGCCGTCTTCACGCTAGTGCTGGTGATCTGTTTGTGGCGGTACCTGGCGGAAAAGAAGGAGGGTTACCTGTACTGGGCAAGTGCCGCTCTCGCGTTGGCTTTTGCCACCAAAGAGAACGCCTTCATCACCAGCGCCATCGTGGTGCTATTCCTCGATCTGCTGGTGGCGGAGGAGCTGGCCCGTCAAACGGGTCGGCACATGGAAGACGGCGACAAGGCCTACCCATTCTACGTCCTGGCCTACATGCCGATTGCCTGGCTAGTGGTGGCTCTCTGGCCCTTCACTCCGGGCTTACGCGGGCGATTCGGCCTCACCGAGCGCACGGCGAAGATGGATGCCCTTCTGGTGATGGGCAGCCTCGCGGGCCCTCAGTTCGCGGCGGCCGCGCAGGTGCCGCTGGAGGCGGCGGGTCTGCGCGTTAGCTCTGGAGGAGCGGAGCGCCTTGTGGCCTTCCCGACAGTGGTGGGCCTACTGGCGGCGTCGTGCCTGGTGGGCTTGGCCTGGGATAAGAGGCGTTGGGCTCTGGCCGCCGCGGCCTTCTACGTGCCCTACATCCTCCTGTTCACGTCGTTCCTGACGCATCCGGACGGCTTCGCTTCGGGGATATGGAATTCGTTGGACTACTGGATGGGACAGCACGGGGAGCGGCGCGGGAACCAGCCAGAGTTCTACTACCTGCTCTTCTTCCCGGCCTACGAGACGGTAACCATGTTGCTGGCCATGCCGGCGCTCCTGTACTACAGCCTGCGGGGCGGCTGGCGCTCGTGGCTCCTAACGGCCGGTGCGGTGCTCGCCCTCCTGGCTTTCTTCGGCGCTGACAGTTTCGGCCACAGCCCCATCATGGATGTCGCCTCGGTGGCGGCTCTTCCCGTCGCCGTTGTAGCCCTCTTGGCCGCCGTCCGCGGTACGAGCTTCGAGCGGTTCCTGGTGTTCTGGACCGCGGCCACACTGGTGGCCTACTCGTACGTTGGCGAGAAGATGCCTTGGCTGAGCGTGCACATCACGCTGCCCGCAATACTATTGGCGGCCTACGCCGCGGGGCGCGTCTGGGAAGGGTGGCGGCGGGTCCGGCGCCCCGACGCGCAGGGAGAACGGGCGAAATACCGCTCGGCCTGGGCTGCGAGGATGGCCCTGGCGTTCGTGGCGGCGGGCGCCGGAGTGTTCACCTTACGAACGGCCATATATGCCACGTACGACCACGGAGACGTGCCGCGGGAGTTCCTGTTCTATACCCAGACGGCGCCCGATGTGCCGCAGGTGGTGAGGTCCATCGATCAGTTGGCGGTATCCACGGGGCAGGGTCAGGGTCTACGGGTGCAGGTGGATAGGGCCTTCGCTTGGCCTTGGGCGTGGTACCTACGGCGATACCAGACTAGTTTCGAGACCATCGATGCTAAGTTCCGGCCAGACCCCGGTGCCGTTCTGATTGTGGGCGGGCCGGACGACCTCTTCACGGATCCTTACCGCCGTCAATACCAGGCTCCACGCAGGTACACGCTGCGTTGGTGGTTCCCGGAGAGCTACCGGGAGCTGGGGGAGGAAAAGAACCTCGCGGAAAATGTTTGGGGGTTCGCACGACGGTTGTTCCGGGGCAGTAGCTGGCAGAGCTGGGGCAGGTATCTCGTCCAAAGGGACGTGAACCCGCAGGGGATCGACGGGGTGATGTATGTGCCTCTGGAATATAC
>DAOUAG010000253.1:0-1537 GCA_034433815.1 Dehalococcoidia bacterium
GCTGTTCTATGGGGGTAAGCTCAAGGACTCAGAAAGCGTGAGGGCTCGAACCCAACCGATTGTCGAGAGAGAGCCGAAGTCCGGGAGTCCGCTTGTATTCTATGACCTCACATCTCTATTAGCCTATTGCTTCAGCGAACTAGAGTCCTATAGTCGCTTTAACCTTCTTTCCGCCCTAGTGACGGCCAGCCTAGCCTATCAAGCGATGGTATCCGGCCATGAATCCATCGGTGTTATAACCCCATATAATGCGCAATCTCGCCTCATTCGCCGCTTGCTTAACGATCTTAAGGTATCTGCTGAGCAGGTACGTGTCGCCACCGTGCACCGCTTTCAAGGATCGGAGTGTGACATCATTCTATTTGATACGGTGGAAGGGCCGCCCAAGACCAAGGTGGGCCAACTCACGATGGGCGGCACGGGTAGTACGGCAATGCGCCTGGCGAACGTTGCGATCAGTCGCGCCCGGGGCAAGTTCATCGTGTTGGTCAACCGCGACTATCTCCGAACTCACCTTGACCCACACGATAGCTTCTACCGTCTTATCGAGGGTGTCGCAGGGCAGGCTGCGGTTGAAGCCATGCGATGGCCGCACGATGCAAGCCAAAGCCCATGGATACCAAGCTTACCCGGGCTTCATTATTTTCCCAACGCTCAGTCAGCCCTAAAGCAGATCGAGGACGATCTCAGCCAAGCGCACGAGGAAATAGCCATCTCCTGGCCGACTTCTCTCGCCGCTTCTCATGTGCCAGCTTATGCCCTCAAACAATGCGATCCCACCCGCGTCCGATTCTTCATTAGCGGGCAAGGCAGCAGTTCGTTCCATATCGGTTTGAAGAATACCCGGTTCTGGGATGCGCCGTCTCATATTCCGATGGGTCTGATTGGGGTTGATCGCAAACGGCTATGGGTGTACATCGATCCGCAATCGCCGTTCGCTCCAGTTCTACGGCTCGATTTCCAGAATCTCATTACGCTCCTATACAGTTTCTTTCCTCTCCTGCCCAAAGGAGAGATCAAACAGGGCCTGCTGGAAGAGCGCTTGGGTCAGGGCGGAAGCCCGGTCGGGGTCCCTTGCCCACAATGCGGTAGCCCGCTCTGGCCGACTACAGGCCGTTACGGTGTGTATCTGCGTTGTACGGGCGAATGTAGCTACACCAAGAATATCACAACGACGGACGCAACGAATCTGGCGCGATTGATGGGGATTACCTGTGGTAAGTGTGGCAGCCCAGTCCGGGCACGCAAGAGCTATGACGGTATTTTTTTCTCGTGCTCACGTTACCCAGACTGTCATTGGACGCTTGATTTAGAGGAGATCGTCTGATAACGCCCCGCTTGACGGCATCCGCGTCATAGGCCTGAGCGAGGCGCCGGCCAGGCCCTGGTGCACCATGCTCCTGGGCGACCTGGGGGCGGACGTGATCAAAGGCGTGTCCAGAAGGAATGCCTCCCCGCCCGCCTCTCAGCGAAGGATGATGGGCAGATATGTGTCAATAAGGGCAAGGGAAGCCGTATCAACAAGAGGGAGAGGGAA